>CAYHGN010000018.1:0-35653 GCA_964356005.1 uncultured Sphingobacterium sp. | reverse complement strand
GATACTCATCCACTTCTCCGTCCATGATCATATTGAATCCTTTGATGGTATCTTTGATATCAACCAAAACACCTTTTAGTCCGGTGAACTGTTCAGCTACGAAGAAAGGCTGGGATAAGAAACGCTGCACACGGCGGGCACGACCAACTACCAGTTTATCTTCTTCAGATAGCTCGTCCATTCCAAGGATGGCAATAATATCCTGTAATTCTTTATAACGTTGTAAGATCTCTTTCACCCGTTGTGCAGTTCCATAGTGCTCATCTCCAAGAGTAGCAGCATTCAGGATGCGTGAAGTTGAATCCAATGGATCCACTGCCGGATAGATTCCAAGCTCAGCGATCTTACGAGATAACACGGTTGTTGCATCAAGGTGAGCAAATGTTGTTGCCGGTGCAGGGTCAGTTAAATCATCAGCAGGTACGTAAACGGCCTGTACAGATGTAATTGAACCACGCTTGGTGGAGGTGATTCGCTCTTGCATCAATCCCATCTCAGTTGCCAGTGTTGGCTGATAACCTACCGCTGATGGCATACGTCCAAGAAGTGCCGAAACTTCAGATCCAGCCTGAGTGAAACGGAAAATATTATCTACGAAGAAAAGAATATCTTTTCCTTGTCCTTCACCTTCACCATCACGGAAATATTCAGCTACGGTCAGACCAGATAAAGCAACACGTGCACGAGCACCAGGAGGCTCATTCATCTGTCCGAATACTAATGTAGCTTTAGAATCTTTTAATGCTTCTTTATCAACAGATTTAAGATCCCAACCGCCTTCTTCCATTGAATGTTTGAAAGCGTCACCATAATTAATTACACCAGATTCAATAAACTCACGCAAAAGGTCATTTCCTTCACGGGTACGCTCACCAACTCCTGCAAAAACTGATAAACCAGCATATGCTTTCGCGATGTTGTTTACCAGTTCCATGATCAATACGGTTTTACCCACACCTGCACCACCAAACAAACCGATCTTACCTCCTTTTGCATATGGCTCAAGAAGGTCAATTACTTTGATTCCTGTGAAAAGGACTTCAGTTTCAGTACTTAATTCATCAAATTTTGGTGGAGTATTGTGGATGGGATAACCATCTGAGTTGTCCATAGTGTCAATTCCATCGATTGCCTGTCCAACAACATTGAACAAACGACCTTTAATCTTGTCACCAATAGGCATTTTAATAGCGGAGCCGGTATCAATTACTTTCATTCCACGAACAAGTCCGTCTGTTGAATCCATCGCGATAGCGCGAACTCTATCTTCTCCAAGGTGTTGCTGAACTTCAAGAATGATCTTTTGTCCGTTATCTTTTACGATTTCAAGTGCATCGTAAATCTTTGGCAAGTGGGCATTTTCGGTGAAGCTGACGTCTACTACAGGTCCGATGATCTGTGCAATTTTTCCGGAGTTTGGCATATAATTTTGTAAATCTTTATTAAATCAACAATTTAAGCCCGTTTTGAAGGGCGTTTTTTGGTTCGCAAAAATACTCTTTATCCCCGTAAATCAAATACTTAATTGAAGTTTTTTTATTAATTAGTATTGAGTATTTAGTATTGAGTATTGAGAGTCAGGAATCAAGACTGGAACGATGCAATAGCTAACCGTCATCCCTCCTTCGTCGGGATGACGCTAAAAAAGGCGGAAATTGTAAACCCAATAGCTATCAGGTTTTTCAACTCTCCATTCTCCACTTTCAACTTTCCATTATCAATTGAATAACATTTTATTCCTTTCTTAAAAAAAATACTGTTTTATTTGAGCAATGAAAAAAATTCTCGTAACCGGCAGCAATGGTCTCTTGGGTCAGAAATTAACCGACCTTTGTCTTTCTGATCCTGAAGTTGAACTAATTGCAAGTTCAAAAGGGCCTAACCGGCATCCGGTTAAGGTTGGCTACATCTATGAGGATATGGATATACTCGATCCGTTACAAATGAAAAGGGTCGTGGAGAAATATAATCCTGAAACAATTATTAATACCGCAGCCATGACCAATGTGGATGCCTGCGAAAGTGATAAGGAAAATTGTTATGCACTGAATGTAGATTCGGTTGAAAGTCTTATCAGACTTTGTGAGCAACACAACATTCAGTTAATACATCTTTCTACTGATTTTATATTCGACGGAGAGAATGGTCCATATACCGAAGACGACCAGCCTAATCCTCTGAGTTATTACGGGCAAACAAAACTCGAAGCTGAGCAACTTCTGCAGAAATCTTCATGCCGATGGGTTATTTTGCGAACCATTATTGTTTATGGAATTGTAAAAGACATGAGCCGGAGCAACATCATTCTTTGGGCAAAGGGAGCACTCGAGAAAGGAAGTCCGATTAATGTAGTTGACGATCAGTGGCGAATGCCTACTCTGGCCGAAGATCTGGCAGAATGCTGCCTGCTCGCCGCAAAGAAAAATGCTGTAGGAATTTTCAATGCATCAGGAAAAGACATGCTGAGTATACTTGAATTGGTCAAGAAGGTAGCAGAATACTGGAACTTGGATCAATCCCTGATCAAACCTATTTCTGCCGATAGTTTAAATCAGACTGCAAAGCGCCCAAAACGAACCGGATTTATATTGGATAAAGCTAAAAACGAACTGGGATACAGTCCCAGATCCTTTGAGGAGGGAATTGCCTTTGTAGATGCTCAGCTCAAAGCGATTTCTGAGTCAAAATGATAAATTTTGTGTACAGAATGTCCCTTAATTGTCATGAAATTCTGCAGAATATTCTGAAATTATTTTTAATATTACCTTTAAGCAAAATATAAATAAATTAAAAAATATGGCACTATCAAAAGGTCAAAAAGCACCTGATTTTAAATTGTACAGTTCAGAACTTAAGGAAATTTCATTAAGTGATTTTAAAGGCAAAAAAGTTGTGATCCATTTCTTTCCAATGGCATTTACAGGAGTTTGTACCACTCAACTATGTACCATGCGCGATTCTTTCGGCTATTATGACGGGCTCGGTGCAGAGGTTTTGGCAATTTCTGTTGACTCACCTTTTACTCTTGCAAAATTTAAAGAATTAAATAACTATCAGTTTCCGCTTTTATCGGATTTTAACAAAGAGGTTTCAAAAGAATACGGAGCTTTTTACGACGAATTTGTATTCAATCTGAAGGGTGTGGCAAAAAGAGCTGCATTTGTTCTGGATGAGGATCATCAGATCGTTTATGCACAGGTGCTGGAATCTGCAGGTGATCTGCCTGATTTTGATGCTATACGTGAAGCATTGAACTAAAAACAACATTAGGGTCCGGAAGAATTTTAGGGCCTGATTTTTAACCGATTGGCTTTTTTTCAAAAAAACTATGTTAGTTTGAAAAGAAAGCATATTTTTGCAGTCCGTTAAAAAAGGCACCTGTAGCTTAATTGGATAGAGCACCTGACTACGGATCAGGAGGTTAGGGGTTCGACTCCCTTCAGGTGCACAACGCACATCATTGAAAGCCTTTTCGGAACTAAATCGAAAAGGCTTTTAATATTTTATTAGGTATTTCTGTTTCAAATGAATTAATTTGAAAATAGAAAATAATTTACATTCGAATGCTGAACTTAGTATTGTTTGGCCCTCCGGGAGCTGGTAAAGGAACACAATCCGAAAAATTAATTGAAAAGTATCAATTAATTCATTTGTCTACAGGTGATATTCTGAGATCCGAAATTTCTAATGGCACTGAATTAGGTCTTGAGGCTAAAAAGCTAATGGATCTGGGTGTTTTAGTTCCGGATGAAGTTGTGATTGGAATGATTAGTAATAAGCTGGATTCAAATAAAAATGCCAGAGGTTTTATTTTTGACGGATTTCCGCGCACAGTTGCACAGGCAGAAGCTCTTGATAGCTTATTAGCGACCAAGTTATCAGCTATTTCCGGAATGGTATCTCTGGTAGTAGAACCGGAAGAACTTGAAAAGCGATTGCTATTAAGAGGTAAAGCTTCAGGTCGTTCGGATGATGCTAATCCCGAGGTCATCCGTAAACGAATCGTAGAATATTACTCAAAAACTGCTCCGGTAGCAAATTACTACAAGGAGCAGAATAAACTGACCAGTATTAATGGGGTTGGAACTATCGATCAGATCTTTGAATCGATCTGTTCAGTGGTGGATACTTATTAATCGCTGATAAATTCAGTAAATACATCTTCTGAGATCAATCAATTTTCTGCCTGAATTTTGTTCTCTGTAAATTAAAATTATGTCTCAGAGCTCAAATTTTGTTGATTACGTAAAAATATGCTGCCGTTCAGGACATGGTGGAGCGGGCTCATCCCATTTACACCGTGATATTCTGACTTCTAAAGGTGGCCCCGATGGCGGTGACGGCGGACGTGGTGGGCATATTATACTCATAGGTAGCAGCCAGCTCTGGACATTACTGCACCTGAAATACAGAAAACACATCATTGCTGAAAATGGATTTCCAGGTTCCAGCGGACAGAAATCAGGTCGTACAGGCATGGATGAGATACTTGAAGTACCACTGGGAACCATTGCCAGAGATGCCGAAACGGGTGAAATTCTGTTCGAAATCACAAAAGATGGGGAAACAAAAATTTTAACTCCGGGTGGCCGTGGTGGATTGGGAAACTGGCATTTTAAAACTTCAACAAAACAAACCCCGCGTTTTTCTCAACCCGGCGAACCCGGCAAAGAAAAGTGGATGGTGCTTGAACTGAAGATCCTTGCAGATGTAGGTTTGGTAGGCTTTCCGAATGCCGGTAAATCAACCTTGCTTTCTGTGGTTTCTGCTGCAAAACCAGAAATTGCAGATTATGCTTTTACTACCCTTGTCCCAAATTTAGGTATCGTTTCTTATCGTGATAACCGCTCTTTTATCATTGCAGACATCCCCGGAATTATCGAAGGTGCTTCCAAAGGAAAGGGACTTGGTATTCGATTTCTCAGACATATTGAACGCAATTCTGTTCTGCTATTTTTGGTCCCTGCAGATACCGGCAGAACTATAAAACAAGAGTATGAAATCCTGCTAAATGAGCTGGAAGATTATAATCCTGAATTGATGCATAAACCGCGTATCCTGGCAATAAGTAAATCGGATTTGCTTGATGAAGAACTGATGGACGAAATGAAACTGGATTTACCAGCCATTCCTTCTATTTTTATCTCTTCAGTAGCTCAGAAAGGGCTCCTTGAGCTTAAAGATATGCTTTGGAAGGTAATCAATTCAGGAATTGATAGTCAGGTTGTATAAAATTTTACAAGCTCTTTTTCATTCATTTGAATAACTTTGGACATTATCGTCTGTATTTATGAAAATTGCTATCAACGGATTTGGCCGTATCGGAAGGATTACTCTTAGAGCCCTGCTTCAAAGATCAGGACTTGAGATTGTTGCGATAAATGATCTTTCTGATACAAAAACCCTTGCTCATCTGTTTAAATATGATTCTGTTCATAGAGGATTTCAGGGTGAGGTATCTGCTGAAAATGATTACTTATTAATTAATGGTCATAAGATTCGGGTTTTTGCCGAAAAGGATCCCACTCAACTTCCCTGGAAGCAATTGAATATTGATCTGGTCATTGAATCTACCGGAAAGTTTACTGATAAAGCCGGTGCTGGTCTGCATTTGAAGGCAGGAGCCAGGCAGGTTATTATTTCTGCTCCATCTGCCGACAGGGAAATTGCTACGGTAGTTTTGGGTGTGAACGACCACCTGGTTGATCTTCGGGCAGCAATTCTTTCCAACGCCTCCTGTACAACAAATAATGTTGCGCCAATGGTTAAAGTACTGGATGATAATTGGGGTATTGTGGACGGCTACATTACCACAGTGCATTCCATGACCGGCGATCAGAATCTGCACGATGCTCCACATAAAGATCTCAGAAGAGCCAGGGCAGCTTCCGCATCCATTATTCCAACTACAACAGGAGCAGCAAAAGCAATCACTACGATATTTCCGCACCTCGAGGGCAATTTGGGTGGTGCAGGTATTCGTGTTCCGGTTTTGAACGGATCTCTGACAGATTTTACCTGTACGCTAAAAAAGAAGGTAAGCACTGAAGAGATAAATGAGGCTTTTTTGGCAGCATCTCAAGGGTATTTGAAAGGAATTCTCGAATATACCTCAGACCCAATTGTATCTGTTGATATTTTGGATAATCCTCATTCCTGCATTTTCGACTCTCAACTGAGCTCAGTGGTTGGTGAATTGGTCAAAGTTGTTGGGTGGTATGATAATGAGTCGGGTTATTCAAACCGTCTGGCTGATCTGGTCATCAAAATTGCCACACTTAAAAATTGATCTCTCAACTATGATCAGGTTTATCAGTTCAAAAGATACATTAGCCCTCCGAAGCACTGTTTTAAGGGAGGGAATTGCACCCGACCTGTGCCGTTTTGATGGAGATGAGGATGTAAATACATTTCATCTGGGCTATTATAAGGATGATGAACTGATCTGTATTGGAAGTTTCCACAAACAAGGTAAAGAAGGCTATGATGGTATTGGATATCAATTGAGGGGCATGGCCACACAGTTTGATTATCGTGGAAAAGGAATCGGGAATCAGCTGCTCAATTTTGCGATTGTTTACCTCAGAGGCCGAAAAGTAAATTATATCTGGTGTAACGCCAGAATAAATGCCTGCAGATTTTATCTGGGCATGGGATTTGAGATTATTTCTGATGAATTCGAGATTGCGGGTGTTGGTCCCCACAAGATAATGTATCTGAAGATCCAACAATAAATAAGTATATGTCTAATAAATGATTTTATGAATACGATAGACTTTTTGAATTTTTCCGGAAAGAAAGCACTTATACGCGTCGATTTTAATGTTCCGCTTGATGAGAAGTTCAATATAACAGATGATAACCGCATGGTTGGGGCAATTCCTACCATTGAGAAGATTCTAAATGATGGTGGTTCGGTCATTTTAATGTCGCACCTTGGCAGACCAAAGGATGGACCCTCAGAGAAGTATTCCCTAAGGCATTTGGTTAGGCATCTTGCCATTTTATTGAATAGGGACGTTCAGTTTGCTGATGATTGTCTGGGTGAGAGTGCTGTTTCAAAAGCGAATGAGCTAAAATCTGGTGAAGTCTTGTTACTTGAAAACCTTCGTTTTTATAAAGAAGAAGAAAAGGGAGATGAAGTGTTTGCAGGCAAGCTGGCTGCTCTGGGTGATGTATATGTAAATGATGCTTTTGGTACAGCACATCGTGCGCATGCCTCCACTGCGATTATTGCTAAATTCTTTCCGGCTGCGAAATATTTTGGTTACCTGATGGCCGGAGAACTGGCTAATGCGGAGAAAATACTGAACCACGCTGAAAGACCATTTACTGCAATTATGGGCGGTGCAAAAGTATCTGATAAAATTCTTTTGATCGAAAAATTATTAGATAAAGTTGACAACCTGATCATTGGTGGTGGAATGGCCTATACTTTTGCTAAGGCGCAGGGAGGAAAGATTGGTAATTCTTTGGTCGAAGATGATAAATTAGACCTGGCCATTGAATTGTTAAAAAAGGCGAAAGCAAAAAACGTCAAATTGCTTCTTCCGGTTGATTCGGTTGTGGCTGATGCCTTTGCCGCAGATGCCAATACTGCAATTTCTCAAAATGATGCTATCCCCACTGGTTGGATGGGACTTGATATCGGTCCTGAATCGGTTAAAAGCTTCAGTTCAGTTGTGAAGAGTTCCAAAACTATTTTATGGAATGGTCCTATGGGTGTTTTTGAGATGAAAAAATTTGAAACCGGTACCAAATCAGTTGCTGAAGCGGTAGTAGAGGCAACAAAAAATGGTGCATTCTCATTAATAGGGGGCGGAGACTCTGCCGCTGCTGTTGCTAAATTTGGTTTTGAGGATGAAGTAAGTTATGTATCTACCGGTGGTGGAGCCTTGCTTGAATATATGGAAGGCAAGGAATTGCCAGGGGTGAAGGCGATATCCGTTCCGGGTTGAGCCCGGAATGACAAAGGGTTGAGCCCGGAATGACAGAAGGATAGTAATATCATAGGCGGTTTGTCATTCCGGGCTTGACCCCAATGTCATTATTTAAGAGATTGTTTGGTTTCATGGTTTTAAAATGTCTGTGGAATAATATTGAGGTTGCAGCTTTCGTTGGTTCCGTTTCTTTCAGGAAGAAAATGTTAACCGGAATGCATTATGAGGTTCCAGCTTTCGCTGAATGACAACATTGTTGGGGGAGAATACAGCCTTCGCTGGAATCGGTTCAGATCACTCCTCATTCCCCAAATATACACAGACAAAAAATGAGTAAAAGCAAACATCATATATTACACGGTTCCGTCTTGCGATTCCAGCGAAGGCTGGAATCTCCTTATTAACCAAAAAATTTTGTCATTCCCGCGAAAGCGGGAACCTCCCGACCCTTAAATAATGACATTGCGCGAAAGCGGGAACCTCCCAATCCTTAAATAATGTGCTGGAACTTTTATTATTTGCAATCCCCTGTCATTCCGGCCCTGACCCGGAACGTGAACAATCCTGCTCAATTGTATAGGCAATAGTAGATATTTTCCATCCTTCATCTGTTTTAAGCATGGTAAAAAGATCTACACCGCAATGGGAGAATTTGCCGCTGACGTCCAGAGTATAGGGTATCCATGCCATCGCGATCCGATTATGAATTTTTACTTCTGAAGAAATCATTCTTTCCTGTATAATCCTTGCCGGATTTACCAATGTTGTTATGAAATAACTAAACTTCCGCATAGAATATTTTGCTGAATTTTCTTTTTCTGAAATTGCCCATGCTTGTCCATTAGTCAATAAAATAGACTTAAAAAGAACCGTATCCTGTCTTTCCAGTGCATCGAAAAACTGTTGCACTTTTTGAAGTACTTCCTTTTTATCCTGATGATGAATTTCTTGTGCAAATGACTTAACACTCATTGTGAGAAGGAATATTATGATTAGTTTTTTCATATAATCTGCTCTTTTGTTTTTTTCAGCATTTTGCCTCAATTTAAGAATGAATTGTCAATTATAACTCTCCATTCCTGTTTTATATCATAAGGGTTAATGGAGAATTTCCCTGCAATTTTTCTTGAAATAGGTTTATTGTTAAAGTCAAATTCCATTCTGATGTAACCGGTTCGATAGGGCTTACTTATGGCTCTAATCGTATAGGTCATCGACTCACCCTTGTTTAACAATTTTAATTTAAGTGTGTCAGTATTTTCAAATATATTTCCAATACCATAAATCCTAATATTAGCAGGTTTATGATCCGAGCGATTTACAACTACTATTGAAATTTTTGTCCTCTCCTGACCACTTATTTTCATGAATAAATATCCAATTGGAATAAATGCGATGATTAAAACGGTGCTAATCAGGATTCTGACTTTTGAAATATTTTCTTTGTTTTTTAACCCTGAGACCAATAAGGTCAAACTGTATCCCCAAATCGTTATTCCAAGTAAGATAGAAAGTGGGGTTAATATGCCTAAGCCCTTAAATGGTGAGATGATTGAAATAAATACTATTGTTATAATCAAAATAGCAATTATTGCCAAGATGATTGCTACTTTAATTTGCTTCATGTTTTTAAAGCAGAGATTCACTATTTTTCCAAGCCCAAAGCATATATTTTCGGTTTCCCCCTTTTGTTTTTTATTTGGTTTGCCATATTGGACCTATCAGATTTCTTTTTGTTTTTGCTTCGCTGAGATCATAGCAAATACAAAACTTCCTAAACAAACAGATAGCATTGCAATAAGAAATGTTGGCAAATCTTTTTTTAGAAATATTTCCGATTGCCCTGCAAATGCAATGCTTAAAAGAGATAACCCAAAAGACGGCCCAATAATCCATAAACCCCATCGCCAGCTTTCTTGAGCCCCAAAAAATCCGAATATTCCAGATACTAATAAACATAAAAAGACAAGGGGAATTGGAAAAGGTTCAATACCAGCGGCCAGGGGTAAAATGAAACCTGAAATTATTGCACTAAGGTATAGATATTTTGAATATTTCATAAACAAATTCATTTAATCAACTTAAATTTAACTATTATTTACAATAGTTTCAATCATAAAAGAACAATCTTTTTGTTCAAATAATTATTCATAGTATCTGAATTCGATTGAATACTGACTACTTCAGTTTGGGTAGGATCATGTTATTCAATGCGCTCTTCTGTGCCAGGGTAGCTTCAATTTCTTCCAGCTTTCGTGGCGCCGCGGCTGATAAGTTTTCATTCCCGGTTTTGCCGATAAGCAGATCGTCTTCAATGCGTACAGCAATATCCCACCATTTAGGATCACAAGGACTTTCTTTTGGGATGTATATACCTGGTTCGACCGTAATCACCATATTCTCTTTTAACACAGATGTGATATTTTTATCATGAACATCGAGTCCAAGGTGGTGTGAAACACCATGAATATAGTATCGCGAAACATCTTTTTTCTCTTTGATGATACCAAGTTCTAAGAGTCCTTGTGCAAGCACTTCGGTAGTTTTTACATTCAGATCCCGGAATAATGTTCCTTCTTTTACAATTTTAAACACCTCCTCCTGTGCCTTGTAAACTAACTGGTAGATTGCTTTTTGCTCGGGACTGAATTTTCCGTTTGCAGGAACCGTTCGGGTGATATCGGCTGAATAACCATGATATTCTGATCCTACATCCATCAAGACCAGTTGATTATCAACTTTTGTGGCATTATTTTCAATGTAATGCAGTATACAGCCATTTGCACCTGCACCCACAATTGGAGGATAGCCCTCTTCCATGGCGCCGTAGCGTTTATGAACATAATGGAATATCCCGGTAAGCTCTGATTCAGACATATTAGGTGTGATAGCCTTCATTACTTCTTTATGGGCAATAGCCGAGAGTTGAACAGACTTTCTCAATAATGCCAGTTCTGCAGGAGTTTTAATCTCCCTGAGTGAGGAAATTATTTTATTGTATTCGTGAGAGGGAGCCGGATTTTCCTTAATTTTCTTTTGTACAATGTAGAGAGTATTTTCATCAGGATTTTGAATAATCTGATTTAAAAGGGGGTCATTCCGGTAATCTGAATCCGCTGTATTGGCCATGTTTGCTTTGATCCTGCTTACCCGGTTAGCCAGATTCGAAGGTGAAGTAGAATTGGCGAGCAGATTATGTGCCTGAATAATGTATTTATTCTCCCGTTTTTTTATTTGAGCTTTTTCAGAGAATGTATTAATCATTGTTTGTAATGTCCCTGCACCTGAATCATCAGGGAATATATCGTATAGAATACTTTTAAATGTCCTGAAATCTATTTCAAATGTTTTAAACTCATCCGTGGTAAATGCATTAACAAAACCTAAATCTTTTTTTGCACCATCAGCCCCCATTCGCCTACCTGTCCATTGCTCTTGTAATGGATTGCGACTCCTGACAAAAATCAGTTCATTATATGATCTGTCACCCTTGTTCTGCATCTCTTTAAAGATGATCAGCATGCCATCAGGTTCTTTATAACCACTCAGATAATATAGGTCAGGGTTGGGATGGTAGCTATAGGTAACGTCATTAGAAAATACCCGTTCAGGGAAAGTGAAAATTACTGCGACTGAGTTGTCAGGCATTTTATGGCGGAAGGCTTCTCTTCTTCCTGCATGGAATTCCTTACTAAGAAAGTCGCCAGGAAGGTTATGCTGGGCATTTGCATCAAACGTCAGTATGAATAGCCACAGGCCGATAATGTATTTATTCATGAATTTATTTTAAACCGGTTAGTTAAAAGATTTTTTTAGCTATTCAGAGCTAAACTATTCTGGAAATTAGAAATAAAAATTGATTTTTCATAATCAGGTCTTTATCCTATTTTTCTGTTTATTTATTAAATTCTTTTAATGGGTATAATAACCGGAATGCATTAAAAATCGCCTGGTGTGTGATTGTTGAATGGTCCTCATCAGGCAGGTAATCAAAATAAACCCGTACTGTTTTGCTTTTGCTGGCTTTTAATTTTTCAGCAAGTAAATTAGCATCTACTTCCATTACATGAGGTATTTTTCCCGGGCTCAAACCTTCTTTTCCAACTCCAATATAAATACCAGTGCTTTGAGAGAAACCATCATAAAGCAGGCTAAAATTTTGTTTGAGCAAAGAGCCATTATCCCACCATAAAGAAGGACTAATGATGATGTATTTATTAAATAGCGCAGGATTTTTTAAGTTTTCTCAAGGTTTTAACTAAGCAAGAGAATCAAATAAATTAAAGAGCTAAGCAATTCCCGATTCGTATATTTTTTAAAATTCTTAGCTCAAATCATCAATATTGTCAAGAACGTAGCATTGATCCCATTTCGTCATGCCGATTTTAGGGTAGTAATTCACTGCTTTTGGCGCTGAAAGTAAAATTAGTTTCGCCAGGGGAGTGGCTAATTTGGTTTGTCGGACTAATTCTTTGCCAATACCCATTTTTTGATACTTTGCGTCTACAGCCAGATCTGAGAGGTAGGTGCAAAATACAAAATCAGTAATAGAACGGGCAATGCCAATGAGTTTGCCATTATCTCTTGCTGTTATAATTAAATTACTGTTTATGAGCATTTCAAAAAGTCTTTCCGGTTCCCCAATAGGTCTTCTTTCTCCTAAAGTGGAATTAAGCAGTAAGCTTTTGAATTCGTCTACACTCAGTTTTTGTTCTTTTGTATAGTGTATCATCTATTCTTTTTTTTTATAAAATTCTTTTATTGCTGTTTTTCCCGTCTGAGCAACATGATCCTGTTAGGAACAGAGCCATTTTTTAAGGCAAGAGTCTGTTTGATTTAAAATATTTTATTCCTAAACAGTAACATAAATAGTCAGCAATGCCGTTATAGAGTCTCAGACGATTAATGCAAATCTCAGGATTATTTGATTTGGTTTTAAAATACTAATTAAGAGTTAAATTATAGCTATTAGTCAGTTTTTGATTCAAAAAATATCATAACGATAGTAAGTATTTAACAGAAATTTATGAAAAGTAGATCTAAGGGATATAGTTTGATTGCCAGAGTAAATAACTTCGATTTATCTTATGATGATCTTGGTGAAGGGATTGTTCCGATTATTTTTTTACATGGTTTTCCTTTCAGCAAAAAAATGTGGAAGGAGCAGCTTGATTTTTTAAAATCAAGTCATCGGGTAATTGCCTGTGATGTAAGAGGATTTGGGAATTCCAAAGACGAGGAATCAGTTCTCAGTATCGATTTATTTGGAGATGATTTGATACAATTCATGGATAAACTCGACATTGATAAAGCAATTATTTGCGGATTATCAATGGGTGGTTACATTGCACTGAATGTATATCATCGATTTTCTGATCGGTTTGAGGGTATGATTTTATGTGATACACAATGCATTGCCGACAGCCCTGAAGGAAGGGAGAAGCGCTATAAGCTGATCGATGAAATAGCTTCGAGCGGAATTGGAAACTTCACTGAAGGTTTTGTGAAAAATGTATTCTGTAAAGATTCCCTGATAGAAAAAATGGAAATTGTTGAAGAACTGCGAAATGTGATCCTCTCCAATTCTCCGAATTTAATCTCCAGGGGATTAAGAGCCTTAGCTGAGCGTTCTGAATCATGTTCTACACTAAGTATGGTTGATGTTCCAACTTTGATTATTTGCGGAAGAGAAGATCAGGTAACACATCTTACTCAGTCTGAATTTATGAATCAGAATATTAAAGGGTCCAGACTTCGCATTGTTAATGAAGCCGGTCATGTTTCCAATCTTGAACAAGCAGATCAATTCAATAAATATCTTCATGATTTTTTAAAATAATAAACGGTGCTGATGTTCAGAATTGTTTGAAAAGAGTCCGTATTCATCATATTTTTAATACCAGCCCTTTAAAATAAAGGTGTATTTTTTCCACTCTGGTTTTTGATTTCCCTCCATTTTGATGTAATTTCAGCCCTGATGCAGTTTTTGCATCATATTTTGCATTTAGAATGAATTGTTATGAGTAATACCCTGGCCGAGTTTAAGAATCTTGTAGGAACCAAGTTTGAGATGTATAACAGTTTGTTTACTTCTTTACCATTCCATAAGGTTGAAAAAACGGGGATATTACTTTCCTTATTTCTGCTGCATTGTGAAGAAGGCTTTCGAAATAATATGAGTCCAGCAGAAATTATTGATTCATTTTTTCGTCAGTATACCACCTATGTGAGCAGTAAAGAACAAATAGATCTTTTATTCAGGTTTATTCAATATTCTGAAAGACAGGTTGTTTTGTTTGATGCATTGGAAGATGCGGCATTTAGTGCCACCCATGATATGGAAGGTTCAGGTACTCTAAAGCAGCTTCAAACTGAGGTTGTTCAGACCAACTCACAGCATCAGCTTGCAGAGAAGCTTAAGGATTTTTCTGTTCGCCTGGTTCTAACCGCCCATCCTAATCAGTTTTACCCGAGTGCAGTTTTAGGCATTATTCATGATTTGGGGAAAGCGTTACAAATGGATGATACGGTTTTAGTAAATACCTATTTACAGCAGTTGGGAAAAACACCATTCTTTAAAAAGGAAAAACCTAGCCCATATGATGAAGCGGTTAACCTGATTTGGTTTTTGGAAAATGTATTTTATCATTCGGCAGGACATATTTTATCTTTTCTGAACAGTGAATTTCCGGATGCAGTAACAGAAGAAAATCAATTGATCAGAATGGGATTCTGGCCGGGAGGTGATCGGGACGGAAATCCTTTTGTCAAAGCAGATACTACCTTAAAAGTAGCTGAAGCTTTGAGGCAAAGTATCATCAAATGCTATTACATGGAAGTGCGCTTACTTAAAGGCAGATTGACATTCCAGGGAGTTGATACTTTATTGGCCTCTCTTGAAGACCGTCTCTATAAGAATCTGTTTATTCCGGGATATAATGCTTACCTCTCAAAGGATGAAATAAGTGGTACTTTAATAGAAATCAGGGATATACTGATTGAAAAACATAATAGCCTGTTTCTTGATAAAGTGAACAATTTACTCGATAAGGTTAACTTATTTGGTTTGTTCTTTGCCTCATTGGATGTGAGACAGGATAGCTCGGTTCATAAAGAACTGGTAGAACTTGTATCAGACAAAACCAGTGTACTTCCCAAAAACTACAAAAATCTCTCAGAGGAATCAAAAATTCAGCTTTTGCAGAATATTGATTCATTGGTGGTCGATACAGATCTCGATAAAGACACATTTGATACCATTCTTGCCATCAGAACCATTCAACGATTTAACGGACCTGAAGGCTGTCACAGATATATCATTAGCCATACTACCAGTGCGGTTGATGTGATGGAGGTGTATGGTTTGTGTTTGATGGCCGGATGGAAAAAGGAGGAATTAAAGATCGATTTTGTTCCATTATTTGAAACCATTGGTGACCTTAGGAGCGCAGCCAAAGTGATGACGATCCTTTATCAGAATGAATCTTACCGTAAACATTTGAAGCGCAGAAAGAATGCGCAGACGATCATGCTTGGATTCTCAGATGGGACTAAGGACGGTGGCTATCTGATGGCTAACTGGAGTATTTACAAAGCCAAAGAAGAATTAACTCGAATTTCGAAAGAATATTGCATAGAAGTGGTATTTTTTGATGGCAGGGGCGGACCGCCGGCCAGGGGTGGAGGTAAAACACATCAGTTTTATGCTTCTATGGGAAAAAATATTGCCAATAAAGAGATACAATTAACCATTCAGGGTCAGACAATTAGTTCTAATTTCGGCACCAGGGAATCCGCAAGATTCAATATGGAGCAATTAATGCATTCAGGAATCAGTAATGCCTTGTTTTCATCAAGAAACTCCACAATGAGCAATACTGAGGAAGAATTACTTCAGGAATTAGCTGAAGAAAGTTATCAGGCATTTAATCTTTTGAAAAACAATCCTGATTTCCTTGAATATCTGAATTTTGCAAGTCCCTTACGCTATTATGCAGAGGCTAATATTGGCAGCAGACCGTCGAAGCGTAAAGCCGGGAATTTAAATCTGAATGATCTGAGGGCTGTACCATATGTAGGTGCCTGGAGCCAGCTAAAGCAAAATATACCAGGGTATTATGGGGTAGGGATTGCTTTTGAGAAAATGGAAGAGGAGGGTAAGTGGGGAGATATTAAAAATCTCTACAATCATTCTCTATATTTCAGAACGCTTATGGGCAATTGTGAAATGGCAATGAGCAAATGCTTTTTTCCATTGACTGCTTTTTTATCGAATCATCCGAAATATGGGGTTCTATGGAATTTATTTTATGAAGAATTTGAGCGAACAAAAAAATACATCTTCCTGCTGACAGGTAAAACTGAATTAATGGCTGACAGGGAAACTGATCAGCTTTCAATCCGGATGAGGCAGCGTATTGAACTGCCTTTGATTACTATTCAGCAATACGCCTTAACCATGATCAGGGAAAGGGGTACTAAAGGTTTTGATTCACCTGATGTTAAAGTATTTGAGAAGCTGGTGATGAGGTGTTCTTTCGGCATCATTAATGCAGAACGAAATTCTGCCTGATTAAATCCTTAATGAACCACGGAATCCCCTTGAACCATAATAAGATTCAGCTCCATTGTGGTAAATGAACACATTGCCATAGCGAAAATCAGCGAAGATGGCACCGCCCAACTCTCTGATCTTATCAGGTGTTTTGATCCAGCTTGAAGTTTTTGTGTCAAACTTTCCAAGTTTTTGAAAGTCATGGTATTCCTCTCGGACTTTCAGCAGAGCAGTCATAAAATAAATATTCTCCGGTTTTTTGGTCACGTTTAACAACATCAGGTTCACCACTGGTTTTTTCCATTTCATTGAGTGACCATAATTTTTCTGCATTACTCCCGGAACTAAGCTTTGCATGAACCTCAGCCCAGTCAATACCAATATGCCTGTTCATGTTTTTTTCAAACCGGGATTTTAAAATCAAGAGTAGTTTTTCGGCTTCTTCCGGTAATAAGAATCTTTTATCTTCCATTGGAATATATTTTATTTGGCAAATAGAATCTTTTTAACGGCCAACAGAACTTTTTAAGAAACAAATTATATTCTTACCTGAATCAAAGCCCTTGTAATCATCTTAATCTTTATTCTAAAATACTTTGTTTCCAATTTGATCCTAAAATTAATTAGGTCTTCTTCCCATAATTTGACAATTGTCTGATTGCAGCAAGGTGAGAAAGTAAAACCAAAGGCACCACACAGCATGGCAACCAGATAAATGGAAAATATAAGACTGCAATATTGGGTTGTTCAAAGGCAAATTGCTGAAAGGGAAATGGGGCAGATAGAATCGCACTGCTTACAATATTTATAAGAAGTCCAAGGCCGATTATATTCCATATCAAAATAATCTTGAGGTTTATTTGCTTATTTATAAATGCAAAGTAGAAAATAACCGGAGCGGTAATTCCCGACACAATGTCGAAGTTTCTCCCTTCGAAGGTCATCAGTTCAGGAATGGTTTTATTAGTGAACAGGAAGAAGAGTATAATTTCAACCGGAATCCGAATGGTATGTAATATCGTCAGGGTCTTCAGGTCTAAGTTATCAATAAATTTCCTGCCTTTTGGATTCATAAAAAGTCCGGCGATGCCCAGAAATGGGGGTAAAATTAATAGCAGAAATCTTGGCGGTATTGTATCAGTCACAGTATAAAAACCTGAGCTTGCTATGAAGCCCTGAACTGCCAGCCAGATCAGTATAATCAGCAGGAATGGTTTTGAATTGCCGGCAGCTTTATAAAAAATCCAGGCTGTCAGGATTGTTGTCAAGCCGAAAAGTATGCTGATATAGGCCGGTAAATTTTCCATTATTTAATAGCTTTTTCAGATATGAATATAATGTCCTTTAGGTTTAAATGGTTTAATTATTATTCTTCAGTTTCTCTCGGTTTACCAGTTTATTTAACGTTTCTGCTATTCGTTCTACTTTTGTGCGCTCGGTTTTTGCAGAATATATCCATTCAATAAATACCTTTTTTTGCCCATCAGTATTAGATAAAAATATTTCAAAGGCAATGGGGTCTGTTTTAAGGCAATCTAAGAATTCCTCAGGTATTTCTATTGGATTTGTATCAGCATACAAGGTTATATTAACCCAATCGCCTTCCTTCTTAGCTATCTTTTTTCTGATCTCCGCTTTAACCGGTAAAAACAGCTTGCCATTACCCATTGGCATCAGTTTGTAATTCTTAAGCTCAAAATCATCAATCCAGCCCCTGACTCTAACCCAGCCGAAAGGGAACGTTTTTCTTTGCAAAACCTCGGGAATAGCAGCATAGGTCCAGCCCCCTTTACCGGGATATTTCTCAAGAAGATATTTTCTGTTAACTAAAGGTTTCTCAGTTTTCAATTTTTATTAGAGATTTTATTCTTCCTCAACAGTTCCCCAAACCATTGCTACTTTTCCTTTGGTACGCATGGTTTCTATATAACCAATGGCTTCGGGAATATTTTTATAGAAATAGGTCTTTTCTATATGAACTTTAACTTTCTCACTTTTTATTAATGAGGTCAGGATTTCCAGATCTTTAGTATTTGCTTCTGCAGTAAATTGTACAAGAGGAAATTTACTGAATGCACTTTTTAAAAGTACTGACATCATATGTCCAATACTTGTGAAACCTACCAGAACCCCACGTCTTCCCATCCGTTTCAAATCTTCATGGTTAAGGTTCCCATTCGTATCAACAATTAGGTCATATTTTTTATTATGCTGATGTATATTTTCTTTATCGTACGGAATCACATAATCTGCACCTAAGTTCTTTACAAAGTCAAGATTTCTGCTCGAACATACAGCACTTACCCTCGCACCATAAGCCTTTGCAATTTGAACAGCGAAATGCCCTACACCTCCTGAAGAGCCATTGATCAATACCGATTCTCCTGCTTTGAGTTTGCCATGGGTAATGAGCGCCTGTAATGCTGTAACCCCGGCTATAGGCACACATGCCATCATTGTGAAATCTTTTCCATCGGGCATTAGGGCACATACATTTGCCGGCACGCAGGTGTATTCTGCAAAAGCACCACCCATAAGAGTTTCACCAAATACCCTGTCCCCAACCTTAAAATGTGTTACATTATTTCCCACTTCCTTAACAATGCCCGCAAAATCAGCTCCCGGAATTTTATACTTTGGTTTGAATAATCCAAAGGTAAACCGTGCTAAAAATGGTTCTCCCCTAAGTATATGCCAATCGGCGGGATTAGCTGAGTTCGCTTCAACTTTAACAAGGATGTGATCATCCTGTATCTTTGGCTTCTCAACTTCTTGTAGCTGAAGAACTTCCGGACCACCATATTTAGTTTTTGTAAAAGCTTTCATTTTTTTTAAGTTCCTGTAAGATCCGTATTTGTTTTTAATCTAAGTGCCTGTAATTTATTTCTTATTTGATCATCATTACCTTTTATAGTTACAGCATATTCAGTTTTCCTGAAATCAATTGGATTTCCAGATTTTCTTTTATGGTCTATTTGTTTGAATGAATCTTACCCTGATTCAATGATCCCTTTCAGCCAGTATAGCTAGCTCAGATTTCCCAAATGCCAAGTGCCTGATTCTCCGCTTTGTGGGAGGTTTTTACCTTCAAAAACTGTGGAAAACTTTTTTTGTGGGAGATAGTGGTAAAAAGTGGTAAGTTATTTACTTTTACAATTGAATTATAGAGTAAATACCCGAAATGTCCCATTTCTTAGGAGAATTTGATTGTAAACTTGATGCCAAAGGCAGGATGATGATACCATCCAGTCTGAAGAAACAGCTTCCCGAAGCTGAGCGTGAAGGACTTGTGATCAACCGTGGCTTTGAGAAACATCTGGTTATTTACACTAAAAAGGAGTGGGATAGCATTACTGAAGAGCTGAGTAAGCTCAATGCTTACGAAAAGAAAAGTCGTGATTTTATTCGCTATTTCACCCGGGGTGCGACCGAACTTTCTTTAGACTCGGCAAACCGTATTCTCTTTCCGAAAGCTTTAATGGAATATGCCGGTATCACTGGAGAGGTTGTCCTCTCATGCGTATTGAATAAAATAGAGGTCTGGGCAAAAGATGCTTACGACTCGCAAATGGATAATGAGCCTGAAAACTTCGCCAACCTGGCCGAAGAGGTAATGGGCAGCATGGGGAGGAGGGCGCATGACTGATTATCATAATCCGGTGATGCTGCAGGAATGTATTGATGGACTGAACATTAAGCCCGATGGAATTTATGTCGACGTTACATTCGGGGGTGGTGGCCATTCCCACGAAATATTGAAGCATCTGGGTCCCAAAGGTCGTTTGCTTGCATTTGATCAGGATGCAGATGCTCAGAAGAACATACCTAAAGATGATCGGTTAACCTTTATCGATCAGAACTTCCGCTACCTCAAAAATAATTGCCGTTTGCAGGGCGCCATTCCTGCGGATGGTATTCTGGCTGATCTGGGTGTCTCTTCTCACCAATTTGATCAGCCAGATCGGGGGTTCTCCATCCGCTTTGATGCCGATCTGGATATGCGTATGGACCAGGGAAGTTCACTCACAGCAAAACAGGTGGTCAATACCTATAGCGTGGAGCAGTTGCACAGAATTTTCGGAATTTATGGTGAGATCAAAAACGCTAAAACTCTTGCTCAGACTCTGGTAACCCAGCGATTGAACAAGCCTATTGATACAGTAGATGAACTAAAAAATGCGATCTCAAAACTGATTCCTAAAGGGAAAGAAAATAAATACCTGGCCCAGGTTTTTCAGGCACTTCGCATTGAGGTGAATCAGGAACTGGAGGCTTTAAAAGAGTTTTTGGAACAAACTGTTGATGTGCTTAAAACGCAGGGCCGACTTGTGGTCATGTCTTATCATTCACTTGAAGACAGGCTGGTCAAGAATTTTATTGCAAAAGGCAAGTTTCAGGGTGAAGTGGAGAAAGATTTTTTTGGAAACCAGATCAAACCCCTGGAAAACTTCACACGCAAGGCGATAGTCGCTTCTGAAGAGGAAATCAAATTGAATAACAGGGCAAGGAGTGCCAAACTGAGAATAGCAGTAAAAAATTAAGCTGATAATAGCTTGAACAATGAATAACCAATTTAAACAGGACAAAACGGAAGAGGAACTGGATCAGGAAGCTGAACCTATAACTGAGCAATCAGAAAAGGCAGAGCTTCCTAAAAATTTCTTTACCCTGATGTTCACTGAAGGAGTAATCTCCAAAGAGGCGGCTACCAATTTGCTTCCATTTATCGTATTCATCGCTTTTCTAGCGATGATATATATAGGTAACCGCCATTTTGCCGAGAATAATATCCGGGACATAGACAAACTTAGTAAGGAAGTGAAAGAACTGAGCTGGGATTTTAAAACATTGAAAGCTGATCTGATGCTGAAAAGCACCCAGACAGAGGTAGCGAAAGAAGTGGATACATTGGGCTTGATTGAACCGAATGAACCACCCAAGAAGATTGTGATAAGAGAGGGAGAATTTAATTGAGAATTGAGAATTGAGAATGATAGTTAACTGATAAGTAGAATTTACTAACCAACTAACCATCCAACAACCAACAACCAACAACTAACAACTAACAACCAACATGAACATCAGAACCGACATATTGCTACGTGTATACATCGCCTTTGGGATGATTGTATTGCTGGCTTTTGCGGTGCTTTATAAGCTGGTGGATGTTCAGATTGTAGAAGGAAAGAAATGGAGATCTATGGCGGATAGTCTTTCCACCCGGTTTGCGAACGTAGAGGCGGCAAGGGGGAATATCTATTCGATTGATGGCAGTTTATTGGCTACTTCGGTACCCGAATATGAGGTCCGTATGGATATGCTGGCCGGAGGCATCGAAAAGGATGAGGTTTTTTATGACAAGGTAGATTCACTTGCCGCTAAACTTTCTTCATTTTTCGGTGATAAGTCGAAAAAGCAATATTCTCGTATGCTTCGTGAGTCCCGGGCTGATCGTGCCCGTTATTTGCTCCTTAAGAGAAATGTAACTCATACTGAGTTAAAAGAGATCCGCAAGTTTCCGATTTTTAATATGGGTCGGTATAAGGGCGGACTAATTTCTGTTCATCAGAATAAGCGTATTCTGCCATTTCAGACTCTTGCAGCCAGAACCATCGGTTATAAGAACAAAAACGTGCAACCGGTTGGCCTTGAAGGTGCATACAGCACTTATATAGACGGAGAAAGTGGTAAACGTCTGATGCAGCGTATTGCAGGTGGTGTTTGGATGCCTGTTAACCAAGATATTGAAATTGCACCTAAAGAAGGTGCTGATATCATTTCAACAATTGACATCAATATGCAGGATGTGGCGCAAAGGGCATTGAAAAAGCAATTGATCACCAGCGATGCGGACCATGGTTGCGTTATATTGATGGAAGTTGCCACTGGCGAGATCCGTGCTGTTGCCAATTTTAGTAAGGTAAGTGAAGGAGAATATAAAGAACAGTTCAATTATGCAATTGCCGCAAGTCAGGAACCTGGTTCTACTTTTAAGTTGGCTTCCTATATGGCCTTGCTTGAAGATAAAAAGGTTGATACCAGTACTTTAGTAGCTACCGAAGACGGAACTTACCGTATTCCCGGGCATACTATCCGCGATTCACATGGTGGTATCGGAACAGTTTCTGTGAAACGTGCATTTGAAGAATCATCGAATGTTGCCATCGCAAAATTGATTAATGGGGCCTACCAGAATGACCAGGAAAAATTTCCGGCCCATTTATATGACTGGGGTCTTAATAAGAAGTTAGTACTTCAGATACCGGGCGAAGGTCAGCCAGTAATTAAAAATCCAAAGAACAGAAGTTGGAACAAGAATCAAACCCTGCCTCAGATGGCCTATGGCTATGAGATGCAGATTACTCCATTGCAAATGCTGGCTTTTTACAATGCAGTTGCAAATGATGGAAGATATATCGCTCCGATTTTTGTCCGCGAGATCAGACGTCTGGGGAATACCGTAGAGCAGTTTAAAGCACGGGTGATCAATGAGAAAATCGTTTCGGATGAGACCATTAAAAAAGCACAGGAACTTTTGGAAGCTGTTGTTTTAAATGGGACAGCAAAGTCACTGGCTTCTCCGCTTTATAAAATTGCAGGAAAGACAGGTACAGCTCAGGTTGCAGATGCCAATAAGGGGTATCGTGTGGATAAGAAGTATCAGGCTTCATTCTGCGGTTACTTTCCGGCAGATAATCCTAAATATTCGTTGATCGTGGTGGTCAACAATCCACGCAAAGGCACTTATTATGCTGCATCCGTTGCCGGTCCGGTTTTCCGGGAGATTGCTGATAGGGTTTTCGCAAGCGATATCAACATGTTTGATCCACTTAAAGAGCAAAAATTTACAGGAAGTTTAAAGCTACCTGAAGCAAAGGCCGGGGAGCGTAAAGCAACACAGGCTGTTTATAAGGCATTTGGTATAAAGGCATTATTTGCCTCTAATTCAGATTATATAAGTCTTGATACCAATAAGGGTGTTGTTTCTCAGGAAGTAAAAATTACCGAAGGTTTGGTGCCTGATGTAAGCGGAATGGGATTGAAGGATGCGCTGTTTGTTACAGGTAATTCGGGATTAAAAGTACTGGTACGAGGAAGCGGGAAAGTGGTCAGGCAGTCGCTGGCTGTTGGTACAAGGGTTCAAAAGGGTTTTCCAATTGTTTTAGAACTCGAATGATGAAGAAGCTCAAGGATATATTATACGGAGTATCACTCAGGCAGGTATCGGGTTCAACCAACGGAAAAGTGTCAGGTATTTGCTTCGACTCGCGCAAAGCAGCTCCCGGAGTTTTATTTGTGGCAGTCCGTGGTACTGAATCTGATGGTCATGCCTTTATAGATCGTGCCATTGATCAGGGTGCCTCAGCTGTGTTATGTGAAGAATTCCCTAAAGAAATTAGAGAGAAGATCAGTTATTTGCTGGTTGATAACTCAGCCAAAGCACTTGGAATCATAGCATCCAATTTTTATGATAATCCATCAGCTAAACTGAAACTTGTAGGTGTTACCGGTACGAATGGTAAAACAACGATTGCCACACTACTTTTTCAATTATTTCAGGATCTGGGATATAAAACCGGCTTGCTTTCTACTGTTCAAAATCAGATTAATGATCTTGTAGTTCCGTCCACTCATACAACGCCTGATCCGGTGGTATTGAACAGTCTGCTGAATAACATGGTCGAATGCGGCTGTGATTATTGCTTTATGGAGGTTAGCTCCCATGCAATGACTCAGTACAGAACCGAAGGACTGAGTTTTTCGGGAGGGATATTTACTAACCTAACGCATGATCACCTTGATTTTCATAAGACATTTGATGCCTACCTGAAGGCCAAGAAGAGCTTTTTTGACGGATTGACCAATCAGGCTTTTGCACTCACCAATATTGATGATAAGAATGGGATTGTGATGCTTCAGAATACAGGAGCGCACAGAAAGACTTACGGACTTAAAAACATAGCTGATTTTAAAGCCAGAATCATCGAAAACCATTTCAGTGGTTTATTGTTGAATATCGATGGGCAAGAGGTATGGTTTAAGATGGTGGGTAGCTTCAATGCCTATAATCTGCTTGCAGTTTATGCTACGGCATTATTACTGGAGCAGGATCGTACCAGGGTATTGACTTCCCTCAGCCGTCTAAGCGGTGCCGAAGGCCGTTTCGATTATATTATTTCGCCCTCAGGTATTATAGGCATTGTAGATTATGCCCATACTCCTGATGCGGTGCAAAATGTCCTGAGTACTATTCAGGATATACGCAAAGGAACAGAACAGGTAATTACGGTGATTGGATGTGGAGGCGACCGGGATAAAACCAAAAGACCAGTGATGGCCAAAGTCGCATGCGACTGGAGTACGAAGGTTGTACTCACTTCGGATAATCCCCGCTCTGAAGTTCCGGAACAGATTATTAAGGAGATGGAAGAGGGAGTAATGCCTTCCAATAAGAAAAAGACACTTTCAATTACCGATAGAAAAGAAGCAATCCGTACGGCCTGCCATTTGGCTAAGCCAGGTGATATTATTCTGGTTGCGGGAAAGGGGCATGAGAAATATCAGGATATCGGCGGACTGAAACTACCTTTTGATGATAAAGAGATTTTAACTGAATTTTTAAATCTGATGAGCTAATGCTATACTATCTCTTCACTTGGCTGGATAAGCAATATGATATTCCGGGAGCAGGATTGTTCCAGTTTATCTCATTTCGTACTGCAATGGCTGTCATCTTATCTCTGATTCTGACTACAGTTTACGGTAGCCGTCTGATTAGATTGCTTAGAGCAAAACAGGTTGGTGAATCGGTTAGGAATCTGGGTCTTGAAGGACAGATGCAAAAGCAGGGTACCCCAACCATGGGAGGATTAATCATTCTACTTGGAATTCTGTTGCCAACGATACTGTTTGCCAAAATTGATAATATATACATCATCCTCATGCTGGTAACCACAGTTTGGATGGGTCTGATAGGCTTCGTGGACGATTATATTAAGGTATTTAAAAAGGATAAGGAAGGTCTGGCAGGTCGCTTTAAGATCATGGGTCAGGTGGGACTGGCATTAATCATTGGCTGGACCATGTATTTCCACCCGGATATTGTAGTTAGGGAACAGGTTACACTACCCGCAAAGGTCAGTGCACCATTGGATGTTCACAAACGTGGTGATCAGTTTTATTATACTCAGGATCTTAAGTCGACCATCACCAATGTCCCTTTTTATAAAGATAATGAATTTGATTATGCCAAGGTGCTGACCGTTTTTGGAGATGGATATGAAAAGTACTCACTGGTTGTATTTTTATTGTTTGTGATTGCTATCGTCACAGCGGTTTCAAACGGGGCCAATCTTACGGATGGAATTGACGGATTGGCAACGGGGACCTCAGCTATAATTGGCATCACTCTGGCTATTCTTGCCTATGTTTCGGGCAATATCATTTTTGCTGATTATCTGAATATCATGTATATCCCTAATTCAGGGGAACTTGTAATTTTTGCCGGTGCATTTGTTGGAGCATGCGTAGGTTTTTTATGGTATAATTCATATCCAGCCCAGGTGTTTATGGGAGATACAGGCAGTCTGGCTATTGGTGGGATAATTGCCGCTTTCGCAATCATGATTCGTAAAGAATTATTGATTCCTACACTATGCGGAGTATTCCTTGTTGAGAATCTTTCCGTGATTATGCAGGTCTCCTATTTCAAGTATACGAAGCGGAAGTTTGGTGAAGGAAGACGAATCTTTTTGATGTCACCTTTACATCATCACTACCAGAAAAAGGGATATCATGAGGCTAAAATTGTGACACGATTCTGGATTGTTGGAATTATGCTGGCTATTATAACTATTGTGACTTTAAAGCTGCGTTAATGGGGACTGAGAACTACATCGTTGTTTTAGGTGCCGGCGAAAGCGGGACAGGTGCAGCATTATTAGCTCAGAAGCAGGGCTTTGCCGTATTTGTTTCAGATTTTGGGCCTATTGGCGATACGTATAAGAAAGAACTTGAGCAGGCAGGAATACTCTTTGAGGAGCATCAGCATACCGAAGATCGTATTCTTACTGCTACCGAGGTGATCAAGAGTCCGGGAATTCCAGATAAAACTCCAATTATCAATAAATTGATTGAAAGGAATACCCCAATCATCTCTGAAATTGAATTTGCCGCAAGGTACACCAGTGCAAAGCTGATCTGTATAACTGGGTCTAATGGCAAGACTACGACAACCATGCTCACTTATCATATTCTGCAAAATGCAGGTCTGAATGTAGGCCTGGCAGGAAATATAGGCAAGAGCTTTGCGAAGCAGGTCGCTTTCGATGATTTTGAATATTATGTTTTGGAGATCAGCAGCTTTATGCTCGATAATATGTACAGCTTCAAAGCAGATATCGCTGTCTTATTGAATATCACACCAGATCATCTCGACAGGTATGATTACAAAATGGAAAACTACGCGAATTCCAAATTCAGAATCATTCAGAACCAGAAGCAGGAAGATGTATTTATTTATTGCGCTGACGATGAGGAGATTAAACAAGGACTCGCAAAACGTCGGATAAACTCACAAGCTTTTCCATTCTCCATCGAGAAAACACTTGAACAAGGTGCTTTTCTTCAGGGAGAGCAAATCATTATTAACCTACACCACACAAACCAAGAATTACTGACTATGTCACTTAACGATTTAGCTCTGCAGGGCAAGCACAACATTTATAACTCTATGGCTTCGGGCATAGTTGCAAAAGTGCTTGAATTAAGAAACGAGACCATTCGCGAAAGCATGGGAAGTTTTACCAATATCGAACACCGCCTAGAGCATGTGGCCAAAATTTCGGGGATCGATTTTATTAATGATTCTAAAGCAACGAATGTGAATTCAACCTGGTATGCCCTCGAAAGTATGCCCGGTGAAGTTGTACTTATCCTTGGTGGGGTGGATAAAGGCAATGATTATGGCATGCTGAAAGATCTGGTTAAGTCTAAAGTAAAATCAATAGTATGTCTGGGTAAGGATAATAAAAGAATACATGAGGCTTTTGAAGATGATGTAGAGGTAATTGTAAACACATTTTCGGCAAATGAGGCGGTTCAGATAGCATATCACCTGGCTAAAAAGGGAGATACCGTGCTCTTATCACCTGCATGCGCAAGTTTTGACCTGTTTAAGAATTATGAGGATAGGGGGAATCAGTTTAAGAAGGCGGTGAAAGAACTTTGATAGTTGAGAATTGAGAATTGAGAGTCAAAAACTAAAATAGACAATTAATTAGAATTTACTAACCAACTAACCAACTAACAACTAACAACCAAAATAAATGGAAAGACTAATAAGCAAAACAAAAGGTGACCGCTGGATCTGGCTGATCGTGATCTTACTTTCGGTATGGTCGCTGCTGGCTGTTTACAGTGCAACCGGAACGCTTGCTTACAAGAAGGGCGTTGGTTCAGAGCAGTTTCTGATCAAACACCTTGTTATGATCGTTGGGGGTATTGCCTTGATGTATTTTTCACATTTGCTTGACTACCGGTATTATGCCGGAATTTCCAAAGTTTTGATGGTTATTACAATTCCATTGCTGGCTTATACCTTGCTCTTCGGAGCCAGTGTGAATGAGGCCAGTCGCTGGGTAACTATTCCAATTATTAATCAGACATTCCAGACTTCCGATTTGGCAAAACTGGCTCTGATTACTTTCCTGGCACGAACTCTGAGTAAGAAGCAGGAAAATATTAAAGATGTTAAGAAGGCATTCCTGCCAATCATGGCTGCAGTATGTGCGGTGTTTGTTTTAATTGCTCTTGCGAATCTTTCAACTGCCTTAATGTTATTTGGTGTTAGTATTCTCTTGTTGATCATGGGCAGGATTAGCATCAAGCAGATATCCATAGTATGTCTGGCAGGTGTGGTACTTCTGGGCGCAGTTATGATGCTGGGTCCGAGAAGGAAGACCTATATTTCACGTATAGATACCTTTATTCATCCCGAAAAGGCTGATCCTGATAAAGCATTTCAGGCTAATCAGGCTAAAATAGCAATTGCAACAGGCGGAATTTTTGGAAAAGGGCCAGGTAACAGTACCCAACGAAATTTCCTGCCGCACCCTTATTCTGATTTTGTATTTGCCTTGATCATTGAGGAATACGGGATGGTTGGAGGAGTCGGTTTGGTATTGCTGTACCTGCTTTTTCTTTACCGCTGTGTGTTGATTGTGACCGACAGCCCCAAGGCATTTGGGGCATTGCTGGCGGCGGGTTTAAGTTTCAGCCTGACCATTCAGGCATTTGCAAACATGGCAGTTGCAGTGGGACTGGGTCCGGTAACGGGGGTTCCGCTACCGCTGGTTAGTATGGGAGGAACATCCATCCTGTTTACGAGTGTGGCTTTTGGAATTATACTGAGTGTGAGCAGGGATATTGAGGAAAAGAAAAATAAGAGTAAGGAAAAAGTAATTGTAGGTGAAATACCCTCAATGGGATAATTGATAAATCGATTTATATTTTTAAGCTGATTCAAAGAAAATAAGAAATGGGAAAAAGAGTGATCATAAGCGGTGGCGGAACAGGCGGACATATATTTCCGGCTGTAGCTATAGCGAATGCACTTAAAAAAATTGATCCCGGTACCGAAATTCTCTTTGTTGGGGCCAATGGACGTATGGAGATGGAGAAAGTCCCTGCTGCAGGATACAAAATTATCGGATTGGATATCCAGGGATTTCAGCGAAGCTCAATCCTGAAAAATGTTTTGCTTCCCTATAAATTATTGAAAAGTGTGATTAAAGCAAGATCAATAATTAAAGATTTTAAGCCGGATGCTGCTGTAGGTGTGGGCGGTTATGCCTCCGGACCTTTATTGTATGCAGCCTCACAGCTCAAAATACCATACCTGATTCAGGAGCAGAATTCCTATGCGGGAATAACCAATAAGATTCTGGGAAAGGATGCTGAGCTTATTTGTGTCGCTTTTAAGGGAATGGAAAAATTCTTTCCTGCAGAGAAAATTAGAATCACAGGAAATCCAATCAGGAAGGAAGCAGTTGACATTGAGAATAAGCGTTTTGCAGCTGCAGAATTATTAAGCCTGACGCCACATAAAAAGACCATCCTTTTAACGGGAGGTAGTCTGGGCTCAGGTACTTTGAATAAGAGTATGTTTTCGGGACTGGATAAGATTCTGGCTGCTGATGTACAATTGATCTGGCAGACTGGTAAATATTATTACCAATCGGTAATGGAGCAAATGAAAGGAAAAGAGCATCCCAATATAAAGGTGCTTGAATTTCTTCACCGGATGGATCTGGCTTATGCTGCAGCCGATCTGGTGATATCCAGGGCTGGAGCAGGTACCATAGCCGAATTGTGTGCAGTAAAAAAACCAGTGATTCTGGTTCCTTCACCTAATGTTGCTGAAGACCACCAGACAAAGAATGCAATCGCTTTGGTAGAGAATGATGCCGCAATCATGGTCGGGGATGCGGTGGCTGAACTCGAACTGATTGATATTGCCTTATTGCTGATTGACAATAAGGATAAATGTAAATCGCTTTCTGATAGCATTGGTAAAATGGCTTTGCCTGATGCGGATGAAATAATTGCAAGAGAAGTATTAAGAATTGCGAAAGATTAGTGTAATAGTTTTTATACAACAGCATGGAATTAGAAAATATAAAACGGGTTTATTTAATTGGTATTGGTGGCATCGGTATGAGCGGCCTTGCACGTTATTTCAAAAAACGCGGTTGTGTTGTCTGTGGGTATGATAAAACGATAACCCCACTTACCTCTGCAATGAGAAATGAGGGTATTTCAGTTGTATATCAGGATGAGGAAGACAACCTTAAAATTAGTTTCCTTGAAAATGATCCCGAAACCCTGATTATTTATACTCCGGCTATACCAAAGGATTCCAAAATATTGAATTATTTCAGGTCGGGAGGCTTTTCCCTCAAAAAACGTTCTGAAGTATTGGGTATCATCAGCAAAGGGATGTACACCATCGCTGTTGCCGGTACTCACGGCAAGACTACAACCTCCAGTATCATTGCCCATGTTCTTAAAGATAGTGGATACGATTGTTCCGCATTCCTGGGTGGAATCGCTACTAATTATGATTCAAACGTGCTGTTTGGGGATAACAATACCATGGTCGTGGAGGCTGATGAGTTTGATCGTTCGTTCCTCACCCTTTATCCAGACGTTGCTATTGTTACTTCAATGGATGCCGATCATCTCGATATTTACGGAGACCGTTCACACCTTGTCGAATCCTTCAGGCAATTCGTTTCCCAAATCAAGGAGGGCGGCAGACTGATTTATAAAAAGGGACTTGACCTCAGTGCAGGTAAAACCTATTCTGCAAATGTATTGGCAGATATTCAGGCAGTAAATGTAAAAGTTAAGGATGGAAGTTTCTATTTTGATTTCAAGAATGAGAATATCCTGATTGAAAATGTTCAACTCGGTTTACCGGGTCTGCACAATATTGAAAATGCTGTTGCAGCGATTGAGGTGGCATTACACCTGGGTATCGATCCGGGAAAAATAAAAATGGCATTAGCAGGGTTTCTCGGTGTGAAAAGGCGATTTGAGTACATTCTCAAAGAACCAAAGCATATTTATATCGATGATTATGCTCATCACCCGGAAGAATTAAGGGCTTGCATTCAGGCGGTAAAAACACTTTACCCGGATAAAAAACTGACTACAATCTTCCAGCCACATTTGTTTACACGGACCAGGGATTTCGCTGAGGGTTTTTCAGAGGTCTTAAGTATGACGGATGAGCTTATCATGCTGGATATTTATCCGGCAAGAGAACTACCTATTGAAGGGGTTAGCTCAGCCATGATTCTGGATAATGTAAGTATTGAAGCAAAGCAGATATTATCAAAAGAACAAACACTTGATTATATCAGGTTGCAAAAACCTGAATTACTATTGACAGTAGGTGCCGGCGATATCGACACTCTGATTGTACCACTGAAAGGAATTTTAACAAATGCTTAAAAAAATTAATTGGCGAGCAATTTTATTTGGTTTTCTCTGGCTGATCAGCCTGAGCGGACTGATTACGCTGATGAGTTTTATAGAGATAAAGAAGGGTGCATTGAAGTGTAAGGATGTAAAAGTGTTGCTTCCGGGGCAGTTTAATTTTATTGAACGGGATGAGGTTGACAGAATCCTGATGGGAAATGCCGGGGCTATGGTTGGAATGGACCTGAATGACATCAATATCCATAAACTTGAGAATGCCCTTAAGGCAAATCCTTTCATCGAATTCGCAAAGGTATATGCTGATATGACCGGAGTTATCCATGTTCAGATCAGACAAAGGCAACCGGTACTGAGAGTGGTGAATATGGCAAATGTGCATTTTTACATTGACGGTAATGGAAACAAAATACCGCTTTCAGATAATTATACGGCAAAGGTGCTTGTAGCAAGTGGATTAATAGAGGAAGACTTCAGCGGCCGGGTTGATACGCTTAAAACAAAAATGGCCAGAGATCTTTTCCGTACAGCGCTTTATATCAAAAGTGATACTTTATGGGATAATCAGATCGAACAGTTGTTTGTGGATTTGAAGGGAGATATTGAAATGGTTCCACGGGTTGGAGGCCATAAGATCATTTTAGGTAGTGCTGATTCCCTGCAGATCAAATTTAGAAACCTGCTTGTGTTTTATAAGAAGGCAATTCCAAAGGTAGGTTGGGATACCTACAAAACAATTAATTTGAAATACGCCAATCAGATTGTTTGCGAAAAGAACATTATTGATACCAGTAAAATCACGATCGACATCAGTAATCAGATTGCCGATAGTACAAGAACAGAAACTCAGAACTAATAAACTTTTAATACAAAGCATATGGATCAAATTAACTCAGCTTCAGCCAAAAATTCACCAATAGTTGTCGGTTTAGATATCGGTACAACTAAGATTTGTGTTACCGTTGGTCGCAGGAGCGAACATGGTAAAATCGAAGTTTTGGGTATGGGTAAAGCCGAATCTGCGGGAGTTACCCGTGGAGTAGTTTCCAATATTCAGAAAACCGTACAGGCAATTATACTTGCTGTTGAAGAAGCCAGTGCCCAATCCAATGTGGATGTTAAGATCGTTAATGTTGGGATAGCAGGCCAGCATATTAAGAGTCTTCAGCACCGTGGTATTCTGACCCGTAAAGAATTGAATACAGAAATCCAGCGTAAGGATATCGATAAGTTAATTGAGGACATGTACAAACTGGTGATGCCTCCGGGTGAGGAGATTATTCATGTGCTACCGCAGGAATTCACAGTTGATAATGAACCCGGTATAAAGGATCCAATCGGGATGGCAGGCGTGCGACTTGAAGCCAATTTTCATATCATTTCAGGCCATGTAAGTGCAGTTAAAAATATTTTAAAATGTGTTGGGAATGCCAGTCTTGAAACTCAGGAATTAATCCTTGAACCCTTGGCATCGTCTGAGTCGGTACTGAGTGATGAGGAAAAAGAAGCAGGAGTGGTTCTGGTCGATATCGGTGGTGGAACTACCGACCTGGCTATATTCCATGAAGGCATTATCCGTCATACAGCGGTAATTCCATTTGGGGGCAATAGTGTAACAGAAGATATCCGGGAGGGATGTTCGGTAATGCGTAACCAGGCCGAATTATTGAAAACCCGTTTTGGTTCGGCACTTGCTGAGGAAAATAAGGAGAATGAAATTATCTGTGTTCCGGGTCTTCGCGGCAGGGAGCCTAAAGAGATATCCGTAAAAAATCTTGCTTATGTGATTCAGGCGAGAATGGAAGAGATTATAGAACACGTCTATTATGAAATCAAATCTTCAGGATATGAGAAGAAGTTGATTGCCGGAATCGTGATTACCGGTGGAGGTGCGCAGCTGAAGCATTTACCCCAGCTGGTTGAATTTGTAACCGGACTTGATAGCCGTATCGGATATCCAAACGAACATTTGGCGAAGAATGATGTGCTTCCAAAAAATGTATATGATGAATTGAAAAGTCCGATGTATGCAACCGGTATTGGTCTGCTGATCAAGGGGATACAAAAGGCTGAACTTGTCGATGAATCTGTGGTTTCGGTTGGTGCACCTGTTGAGAAAACTAAAGCTGTTTTAAAACCGAAAAAGGGACAGGGAATGTTTGAATGGATATTGCAGTCTAGTACCAAATTCATCAAGGATGATATCAAGGATGAAGATTATACAAATTAATTTTCCACAATGGCAGAGTTTCCCACAATCGCATAATTCGGGAAAAGCACCGTCGAAAATTGGCTAATTTTACAGTGTAAACTGTCTAAGAATGAACAAGATTTACCCAACTGATAATTAAGAATATGCAGTTTGAAATGTTAAAAGAAAAGTCATCAATCATCAAAGTAATTGGTGTTGGTGGCGGCGGCGGTAATGCTGTAAACCATATGTACCGCCAGGGAATCACAGGTGTTGATTTCATAATTTGTAATACTGATGCGCAGGCTCTCGAACTGAGTCCTATACCCAACAAGGTCCAGTTAGGTGCAAGCCTAACAGAAGGAATGGGAGCAGGATCAATCCCTGAAGTTGGAAAGAACTCTGCCATTGAAAATATTGATGATATCAAGCGGATGCTGGGTACCAATACCAAAATGCTATTTATAACTGCCGGAATGGGCGGTGGTACCGGAACCGGTGCTAGCCCGATTATTGCCAAAGCAGCCAAGGAAATGGACATTCTGACTGTAGGTATCATTACCACTCCATTCTCATTTGAAGGGAAGCGCAGGAAGAATCAGGCAGAGGAAGGTTTGGAAGAGTTTAAAAAATATGTAGATTCTTACCTGGTAATTTCTAACGATCGATTGCGCGAGATTTTTGGAAATCTTACCCTGGGATCTGCATTTGCACAGGCGGATAATATTTTGACAACCGCCGCAAAGGGTATAGCTGAGATCATCACTATTCCGGGATATATAAACGTTGACTTTAAAGATGTGCGTACGGTGATGAAAGAGAGCGGTGTGGCCATCATGGGAAGTTATGCTGCCGAAGGGGAAAACCGTGCATTAAGAGCAGTGGAAGGTGCTTTGGCATCACCTTTACTTAAAGATAATGAAATTGAAGGTGCCCGTTATATCCTGCTTAATATCAGTTCAGGAGATAAGGAAGTGACTATGGATGAAGTGAGTATTATAACTGATTACATTCAGCAGGAAGCAGGACTTGCAGCTGATCTGATCTGGGGTAACTGTACAGATGAAGGGCTTGGTGAAAAGATTTCAGTAACTATAATAGCAACAGGTTTTCAAACAAGGGAAGAACGCGAAGTTGAAAAAAGTCAGGTGCGTAAGGTATCACTTCTAACTCCGGAGCAGGCCCCATTGGTTAGGGCGGTACAGGAAAATACTTTCCTGGAAATAAAAAATGAGGAGTTGAATGTTCCTGTACTTAAAACCAGGGAGGAAAGTCAGGTTGATCTTTTTGCGGGTTATTTTCAAAGCGCTCCAAAAGTAGAAGAAGAAAAGGTAGAGGATGCTGATCTTATCCGTCATACTTTGAATGATGAAATCCCAGCTCCTCAGGAATCAGCTCCGGTAGAACCCTCCTATGAGTATGTAATCAAAACGGAAGAAATTACAGTAGAGGTTGAACCGCTTGCTGAAATTGAGGAAGAAGAAATTCCTGAAGCAGTGTTCAATCCTGATGAGAACAAAACGGATGAATCGATAGAAGAACAACTACGTAAATCAAAAGAAAGAATTTTAAGATTGAAGGATTTGAGTATGAAACTTAGGACAACGAATGGATTGCAGGAACTTGAGAACGAGCCGGCATATAAGCGTAAGCAAATGTCACTTCCTGAAGTCCCTCATTCTTCAGAGTCTCAGGTATCCCGTTTCACGCTGAGTGTTGAAGAGGGAATTACAGAAATCAGGCCTAATAATTCATTTTTACACGATAACGTAGATTGAGTATTGAGTATTGAGTATTGAGTATTGAGTATTGAGTACTGAGTATTGAGTATTGAGTATTGAGTATTGAGTATTGAGACGTGAGATTAAGACTTCATTTCACATTTAGTAATATTTACTGATGACAGATATCTGTGGTTGCCTGAAATAGCTTGACCGTTTTTGAAGTAACATTTAACTCAAAAAC
>CAYHGN010000017.1:0-37213 GCA_964356005.1 uncultured Sphingobacterium sp. | reverse complement strand
TGACCCACTGACAACCCCCCGATCGGTTTCGGGGAAGGTGCCAATTCCTGTCCCGAAAGGGAAAAATAAATACATATTGAAAATGAAAAAAGACCAATCTACAGTTTCTGTATTTCCGAAAGCGGAACTTACATTCCCATCTCAAAGCTCTAATTATTCTACATCAACAATGTATTGTTGTATATGTATGAATTTAAATTATTGTTGTTAAATCCTTTTCCAAGGGTAATCGCCTTTAAAATAGGAAAAACAACAAATCCAGCTATTTTATTATTTCTTCTACAACACATTAATTTAATTAAAATTAAACCTAACATTTAATAATTATGTCAGCTCAAAATTTAAAATTCGAAACTCTACAGATTCACGCAGGCCAGGAAGTAGATCCAACAACAGGATCCCGTGCCGTTCCTATCTATCAGACTACTTCCTATGTTTTTAACAGTTCAGAACATGGTGCAAATCTGTTTGCATTGAAAGAATTCGGGAATATTTATACCCGTTTGATGAATCCGACCACTGATGTTTTCGAAAAAAGGGTTGCCGCACTTGAGGGTGGTGTTGCAGCACTGGGTGTTTCTTCGGGACAAGCAGCCCAATTTATTGCCTTAAATAATATCCTTCAGGCAGGTGATAATTTTGTAACATCTTCCTTTCTGTATGGAGGTTCATATAATCAGTTCAAAGTTGCATTTAAGCGACTGGGTATTGAAGCCCGTTTTGCAAAAGGTGATGATCCACAAAGCATTGATTCTTTAATCAATGATAAAACCAAAGCCATTTATCTTGAAACAATCGGAAATCCAAGTTTCAGCATTCCTGATTTTGAAAAGATTGCAGAAATTGCTAAAAAGCATGATCTTCCATTAATTGTAGATAATACGTTTGGTGCAGCCGGATACCTTTTTCGACCATTAGAACATGGCGCCAATGTAGTGGTTCAATCAGCAACAAAATGGATTGGCGGACATGGTACCAGTATTGGTGGCGTAATTGTTGACGGTGGAAATTATAACTGGGGTAATGGTAAATTTCCACAGTTCACTGAGCCCTCTGAAGGTTACCATGGTTTAGTATTTAATAATGTATTTGGAATTGGTGGTCCCTTTGGTAACATTCAGTTCATCATTCGCGCCCGAGTAGAAGGATTACGTGATTTCGGACCTTCACAATCACCATTTAACTCATTCCTTTTACTTCAGGGACTTGAAACATTATCACTTCGTGTTCAGCGTCATGTTGATAATGCACTGGAACTGGCAAAATGGCTTGAAAGCCATCCTCAGGTTGATAAAGTTGAATATCCCGGATTAGCCAGCAGTCCAACACATGCAAGAGCTAAAAAATATCTTAAGAATGGCTTTGGTGCAGTTCTTTCATTTGAAGTTAAGGGTGGTAAAGAAGCTGCTATTAAATTTGTAGATAATCTTAAGCTAATCAGTCATTTGGCAAATGTTGGTGACACCAAAACATTGATTATTCAGCCAAGTGCAACTACTCATCAGCAATTAAGCGATGCCGAACAATTGGCAGCAGGAGTTAAACCTTCATCATTAAGGGTTTCAGTAGGTATTGAGCATATCGATGATATCAAAGCTGATCTGGAACAGGCTTTTGCAGCTATAAAGTAATAACAGGTTATTAATTAAGAATAAAAGACCTCCCCAAGCTGGTTTGGCGTGGGGAGGTTAAAATACTATGAATACAGAAGCTATTTATAAACACAAAAAGCCTTTTCTGCTCGAAAGTGGCCTAAAATTAAAGGATCTTGAGATCGCTTATCACACTTTTGGTGCTCTTAATGATAAAAAAGATAATGTGATTTGGGTTTGTCATGCTCTGACTGCAAATTCGGATGTCTTTGACTGGTGGAAAGGGCTTTTCGGTGATAATTGCTTGTTTAATCCGAAGGAGCATTATATTGTATGTGCTAATGTAATCGGCTCCCACTATGGCAGCACGAGCCCTCTCAGCCTGAACAGTTCAACCGGACTTCCCTATTTTCTTTCCTTCCCTGATTTTACAGTTCGTGATCTTTCAGCTACTCACAAGCTTTTGGCTGATTACCTGGGCCTGCCTCATATCGGATTATTAATTGGTGGTTCACTGGGTGGCCAACAGGCCATGGAATGGGCAATTTTGGAACCTCAAAGAATTAAAAAATTGGTATTAATTGCGACAAATGCACAACATTCAGCGTGGGGAATTGCATTTAATGAAAGTCAGCGGCTGGCAATTACTGCCGACCGTACATTTTATGCACAAACTCCAGATGGTGGTAAAATGGGACTTAAAGTAGCACGCAGTTTTGCCTTATTGTCATACCGTACTTATGGGACTTATGCAACAACCCAGATGGAAGTAAATCCTGATAAACTCAGTGATTTTAAGGCATCCTCCTATCAGAATTATCAGGGAGAGAAACTGGTAAACCGTTTCAACGCCTACAGTTATTGGTATCTGACTAAGGCAATGGATAGTCATCATGTAGGTCGTAAAAGAAATTCGGTAGAAGACGCATTAAAGTTAATTCAGGCAAAAACATTAGTTATTGGGATTAAAAATGATGTTCTTTTCCCGATAGAGGAACAACAGTTTCTGGCAAATCATATTCCAAATGCCCGTTTTACAGAGTTAAATTCATTTTACGGTCATGATGGCTTTTTAGTGGAAACCGAAATTTTAACACAGGAAATAGGAAATTTTTTTAAAGAAGCAGATTCGGATAAAAACGTAATAAGTCTGCATAAAATAGCATAATTAAAAATGAGTAAAAGACTAACCATCGGATTATTTGGCTTTGGAGTTGTTGGCCAGGGTTTACATGATATTATAAGTACCAAGGATCTCAATATTGAGATTAAAAAAATTGCAATCAAAAATCCGGAGAAAGAACGAATTCTACCAGGGCATCTATTTACATCTAATGCGGATGATATTTTAAATGACCCGGAGATAAATACTGTAATAGAACTAATTAATGATGCAGATGCAGCTTATGAAATCGTTACAAGAGCATTAAAAAGCGGGAAAAATGTAGTTTCTGCGAATAAAAAAATGATTGCAGAGCATTTGGATGAGTTGGTAAGTCTTCAGGAAAAATACAATGCATCATTATTGTATGAAGGTGCTGTTTGTGGAAGTATTCCAATCATAAGAAATCTGGAAGAGTATTACGATAATGAATTACTACATTCCATCAGCGGGATTTTTAACGGATCCTCAAACTTTATTCTTTCAAAGATTGCCAATGAGGGTCTGGAATATGCGGAGGCTCTCAAACAAGCTCAGGAATTAGGTTTTGCTGAAAAAGATCCAATACTTGATGTTGGTGGTTATGATGCTAAATACAAGCTTGTTATTGCTGCAGCCCATGCTTATGGAGTTTTTGTGAAGCCTGAGCAAGTATTAAATATTGGAATCCAAAATTTTTCTGCCGCAGATCTGCATTTTGCTCAAGAACATCAGTTAAAAATTAAACTTGTTCCAACTGCGAAGAAACTTGACGATAAGGAACTTGCATTATACGTTATCCCTAAGCTGGTTCCTAAAAGTGATTTTCTTTATAATGTTGAAAATGAATACAATGCGGTGTCAGTTAAGGCTGCATTTGCAGACCAGCAATTATTTTATGGAAAAGGTGCCGGAGGCCATCCTACTGGTTCTGCAGTTCTATCAGATGTTGCAGCTTTACGGTATGATTACCGCTACGAGTATAAGAAATATCATCATGATAAGAAATTAAAGCTTCAGAATGACTATATCATACCTGTATTTATTAGGTACAATAATGAAAGCCTGATAAAAGATATTCATTTTGAATTTATTGCAGAACAGCATAAAAGCATTGAACTGAATTATGTACTCGGTGGCGTAAAAATCAGTGAATTAATAGCAAAGAAACAAGATATACTTAATGATGGTGCTTTTTTAGCTCAGTCAGGTGCATTAACTGAAAAATTTGAAGAATTGAAGCGATTAAAGCTTGAAAAAGTTTGATTGTTTTGGATTCTATAATAAAAAAAGGTCCTCCAATATGGAGGACCTTTTTTTATTTCTTAAGATATGGTTTTATCGCCTTTTGCCAGATCAGATAACCATTCTTATTCATGTGAAGTTGATCCTTGAGAAAAATATCGGGCATGGGTGTACCATCATCCAGTATCATTTTTGAATAAACATCTATAAAACCGGATTTTCGATGTTTCTTTTGGAATTTTCTGATCATTTCATTCGCTCGACGCATTTCCGGCAAGTATTTCAATCTTGAAACACTTGGCTTCATCGAGATATAAATGATTTCGGTTTTTGGAAGCGCCGATCTGATCATACCATGCAAGCGGGTAAAACGATTGAAAATAGTGTCTGCAGTTGTGTTCGGTCCAGATGGGAAGTCATTTTCACCACAATAAATCAATATCTGGGCTGGTTTGTAGGGATAAATAATGTTTGGAGCATAACGAATTACATCCGGCAGACTAGATCCACCAAATCCACGATTTATGATTTTGTGATCGGGGAAATATTCCTGAACATCTTTCCAGTTTGTAAAAGAGGAACTTCCAACTAAAAGAATAGCATCTTTAGGTGGAAATTCCAAACTATCCTGTTTTAGGAAAGCGTCAATTTGCGCCTGAAATGGAATTTTTTGCTGAGAAAACACAGAGTTTCCATTTGTCAGCAATAACACAAATGCCAGTATATAAATTATGTTCTTTTTCATACAGCAATATATAGTCTTATGGCTTAAATCAAATGAAAATCAAGCATTTATAATTCACGATTTACATCCCATGATTCCAGATAATCAGCAACCCTTCGAACGAATGAGCCACCCAGGGAACCATCTACAACACGGTGATCGTATGAAAGTGAAAGAAACATCATATGTCTGATTGCGATCACATCACCAAATTCAGTCTCAATTACAGCAGGCTTCTTTTTGATAGCACCTACAGACAATACCGCAACCTGGGGCTGATTAATTATTGGTGTACCCATAATATTGCCAAAAGTCCCCAGATTGGTCATAGTGAATGTTCCACCCTGAGTTTCATCCGGTTTTAATTTAGAAAGACGGGATCGGCTTGCCAGATCATTTACAGCCTTTGTTAGTCCATAAAGATTTAGCTGATCTGCATTTTTGATAACAGGTACGATTAAATTACCACTCGGAAGTGCAGCAGCCATTCCAATATTGATGTCGCGTTTTTTGATGATCTGGCTTCCGTTTACCGAAATATTGATCATCGGCAGGTCTTTTATAGCTTTGGCAACTGCTTCAATAAAGATCGGTGTAAAAGTGATCTTTTCTCCTTCTCTTTGCTCGAAACTACTTTTCACCTTTTCCCTCCAGGTTACCAGGTTGGTAACATCTGCTTCCACAAATGAAGTAACATGCGCTGAGGTATGCTTGCTCATCACCATATGCTCTGCAATGAGCTTTCGCATACGGTCCATTTCTATGATCTCATCTCCTCCTGAAACAGAAACTGAAGTAGTTTTTCTCTCCTGAACCGGTTCAGGCTCGGGAATGGATGAAGATAGTTCCTTACTTCCCAGTGGAGTTTGGACCGTTTTACCCGAATTTATAAAATCGATGATATCCTTCTTGGTTACCCGGCCTTCAGAACCCGTTCCCATAATTTTATCTAATTCTGTTGCACTAATCCCCTCCTCTGCTGCCATGCTTTTAACTAGTGGAGAATAAAAGCGTGATGAATTACTAAAATCTATTGGTTTTGTACTTTCCCTGAGATCGGAATTCTCTAAATGAGGGATCCCATCTCTCTGGACATGTTCTTCGACATCAACTGGCAATTCAGCAATTAAATCTTGGTCTAATGCAGGATTTTCTTCTTTATTACTCACAGTTTCTGTTTCGATGGTTGCAATCACCGCACCAACCTGAACTATTTCATCTTCCTTAAAAAAAATTTTGAGCAGCTTTCCGGATACCGGAGATGGAACCTCTGAATCGACCTTATCAGTAGCAATTTCCAGTACAGATTCATCGATATCTATCTGGTCACCAGGCTGTTTAACCCATTTTATGATTGTAGCTTCGGCAACACTCTCCCCCATTTTTGGAAGTACTAATTCGTATAAAGCCATATTAGAGAATTTTGGAGAATTGGTTATTTAAATGCAAAATTAAACTTTTTCAATAAATCTATTCCTCTTTCATTAATTTATAAAGTAATATGAGGGCTGTAGTTGCTGATCTTTCTATATTTTGGGTTCTTTTTATACCAAAACTGTACTTTCTGCTTATAGTCTTGGACTTGCCGGTTACCGCTATCCAGATTGTTCCAACAGGTTTTTCTTCAGTTCCTCCATCCGGCCCGGCAATTCCACTGACTGCTATTGAATAATCAGAATGAAAGGATGATTGTGCACCCTCAGCCATTTCTTTTACAGTCTCCTCACTTACGGCACCATAATTTCTCAATGTCTCTTCTAAAACCCCCAATATGCTTACTTTTAGAGCATTAGAATAGGTGACAGCCCCACCTAAGAATACTTTACTACTTCCGGGATGTTGGGTAAACTGCTGGGATATATACCCCCCTGTACAACTTTCTGCCAGTGATAAAGTCAGATTTTTGGACTCCATAAAATCCATTATTACTTTTTCAATCGGGGTATCATTTTCTGCCAATACAAATTCAGCAACCAGATCGACGATTCTTTTCGCATAAACGCTGATTTCTTTCTTTAAAAGCTCTTCATTTTGTCCACTACCGCTTAATCGGATCCGGACAGTGCCCAGTTTGGGTAAATAAGCCAGTTTAATATGTCCAGGGATTGAGTCTTCAACAGATTCAATCTTCTCTGCAAGAATGGATTCACCAATTCCTGCTGTAAGTATTGTATGATGCAGAATTACAGGCAGATTAAATGCTTTCTTAATTCTTGGAATTACCTGTTCTTCCATCATATACATCATTTCGAAAGGAACTCCCGGCATTGAAACATATATTTTATCTTCATGCTCTATCCACATTCCTGGTGCTGTACCATTTAAGTTTAAGAGGGTAATACAGTTTGTGAGGACTTCTGCCTGTTTGATATTCGTTTCAAGCAAAGGGGCATTATATTTTGCAAAAATTCGCTTTACATTTTCTAATGCATCCTGATCCAGACGAAATCCGGTTTTGAAGTATTCTGAAAGCGTTTTTTTCGTGATATCATCTTTTGTAGGTCCCAATCCACCGGTAATCAGAATAAGGTCTGCCCTACCTTTTGATTCATGTAAAGCATCCAGAATATGCTGACGATCATCTGAAACAGATGAAATCTGTTTAACCCGAATACCGGCCAGGTTAAGTTTTTGAGCCATCCATGCAGAATTTGTATCAACTATTTGTCCGATTAGAATTTCATCCCCGATGGTTATTATTTCTGCTGTCATACTAAAAGTTGTTATAGGCATCACGGCGCTTGCTGAGTTTAAGATCCTGAAGAATTGAGGCTTTGACTCTTAAATCCACACTGTAGAATTTGTAGGTACCAATTGGTGACCATCTGAATGAAAGATCCCAGCAATGAAGGTCACGATAAATAGAAAATTGGGTTAAGCTTAGTTTATTGGATTGAAAATCATATCCTGATGTATATTGAACCTTCCATTTTGGCGTTACATTAAAATCTCCAAAGACGTTAAGTGTATTCGATATACTTGATTGGAGCCCGTTTTTTGAATAGTTAAAGCTATAGGCTGCACTGACGTTCCAGGGGATGTTAAAATCAACAAATGCATTGGGATCTCTGCTGATAGCGTTTAACTCCTCCTGCTGTTCTTTAGACAGAGCTTGCTTTGACTTATCAATCTGATTCAAATTCTCATTCCTGTTTTTGGCTGCATTCGAGTTAAAACTGAAATCAGTTGAAAGTCCAAAATTAGTTAATCTAGCCATTTTGCCGGACTTTAGCGTGAATTCATCAATCCTGTTTCCGTCCTTGTCAAGAGTATATGGATCAAGGGTTCCATAGAAATTAATCCCAATCTTTTCTTTGAAAAAAGCCGTTCTTCCTGAAAAACCTATTGTAGATAGTTTAAAATTTTCAGCAGCAAAGTTATAATTGCCTGAAAAAGTTAGGCTTTGCAGGATCGGGATATTGACAGAATTCTTGGATGAGTCTGCGGTTGACTTGACCTTTGCCTCAATATTATTATCAAAACTGAAGCCGATTCCGGCTACCTTACCTGCAGAAGGAGAACCAAAAACAGCATTGTCGTATATTGAATACCTGGTTTTTATTGTAGAAGTATCTCCCTGAAGATTGCGAAAATAGCCATAACGATCAGCGCCAAAATCCGGACGATAGTTAAAATTGACTGAAGGAGTCATTATGTGCCTCAATGCAATTAAATTCCCCTTTTTAAAATTGAATTTGCCATAAAGTTTAGTAGCCAATCCGGTATTTATATTATAATCGTAAACCCTGCTGAAGCCCTGAATCGTATCAGTAACCGGCGTAAAGCCTGAGGCAACCGGGTCAAGTCTTTTCCTAATGGTTTGTAAATACCATTTCTCACTGTATTGCATTCCGGAATTAAATTGAAAGAATTTCAGAATATTCAGAGATAAACTGATTGGAATATCATGTTGTATCCCATTTCGAAAGTCTCTTAATGATTCTTTTTTAAACAGGTCGTATTCTTTGGTATTGATTGAATTGCTTCCCTGCATACTGTATCCAACACTTAACCTCTGATACCATTTCTGCTCGCCTGCTCTGTCTTTTGAATCAAATGGATTCAAAGTTGTCATATTTAAACTAAAACGAGGAAGATCAAGAAACACTGTCTGCTGTTCTATATCCTGTGAATGTGAGAGACTGGAAGAAAAATTAAACAAACCATTTGCAAATACCTTACCGTAACTTATACTTGAAGAAAGTGTATTTCTTGCTATCTCTGTGGGATTATAAGTACCTGCTGCACCAGTATTCTGGAAATAAGATCCAGTTCCGGCATTTACTGAGGCACTGAAGGTAGTTCCAGGATTTGCCAGTGGACTTTGAGAATGACTCCATGTTAAATTAAAGTCCTTATTCGGGGTTTTATAGGATGGTGTACCTTCAATACCATTTTTTGTGGAGGCAAACCTAAAATTTAAACCCCCGTCATACTTATAATTTTTTCGGTATCGGGCTGCTGTTCCCAGTTCATAAGATCCTTTTGAATAAAGAGTACCTCTTGTTGAAAGATCCCAATAATCGCTTAAGCCAAGATAATACCCAAGATCACGCATGAAAAAGCCCCGGGTATCTTCTCCGAATGTTGGAAATAGCAATCCTCCGGATCTTTTATTTGGCTTTGGGAAAAAACCAAATGGAACCCCAAGAGGTAAAGGTACATCTTCAATTACCAGATAAGCCGGACCGGTTATAATCTGTTTATCCGTAGCAATTCCCCGGCTTATATGAATGCCAAAATGCGGATGTGGTAAATTACAGGTGCTATAAATACCCCTTCTGAAAAAACCTTCATCGTACTGATTCTTTTTAAATTGTTGTGCCTGAAGAAAACCACCTTCAACATCTGTGAAAATCCCGTAGGACTTACCCTTTTTGGTTTTGTAATTAAAAAACAGAGAATCTGTGCTTAATGGAGGCTCAGCACCTTGAACGACTAATGGTTTTCCGATGTATCTTTTATTAATCGGATTGAACCTTCCTTTGGCAAAAATGCTGTTGTTCTTCTGATCAAGGCGGATAAAGTCAGCCTCAATTTCAAAATCTTCATACTTAACACGGGCTTTTCCATACAAAAAGACTATATTGTTTTTCATATCGAAGAACGTTGAATCTTCTGCCGAGTAGGTTACTTTAGAAGTTAATGATCCGGAATTTTTTATTTTTTTTGTTACAGTATCCGTTTTTGAGCTTGCAGCGCGCAATGTCGTATCCGGTGAAGCGTTATCAGGTCGCAGAACAGTTTGCTGTGCGGATGCCGAACTAATAAGGCAAACAGCAAACACCATAGCTGTAAGAAAATATATAAAAATGGATCTAATAAATTTCAAATTCGATGATGAATACTATTTTTGCAATGATAGATAATAATATGCGCTCAAAATTAATCAAAAATATAGCATTGATAAGATTCATTAACGTTTTACTGGCAGTCCTTATTTTCTCAGGTCAATTTACTTCTGCTAATTCTGTTAGTGATACACCATATCGAATTAAGACTATTGTAGTTGATGCAGGGCATGGTGGTCATGACGGTGCAACTAAAGGTCTTTTTTCTAGAGAAAAAGATGTTGCTCTCCAGGTAGCCCTTCGTTTAGGTAAAGCAATTGAAGAGAATATAAAAGACGTTAAAGTAATATATACGCGAACTACTGATGTATTTGTTCCTCTCTATGAGCGAATCGGTGTAGCTAACCGCAGTAAGGCAGATTTATTCATTTCTATTCACTGTAACTCAATGCCAATTAAAAAGGTGATCAGCGGATACCGAAAGGACAGCCGTGGACGCCGCATTCCTATTTATAAGACAGTACAAAGCACATCTACAAAAGGGGTAGAAACTTTTGTATCAGGTTTTGGACGTCTGGATGAGCAGGATGTTGTTATGCGTGAAAATGAATCCATCCTACTCGAGAAAGATTATAAGGACAATTATGAGGGTTATGATCCAAAAGATCCGGAAAGTATAATTCTATTATCTTTGATGAAAAATGCTTTCAGAGAACAAAGTATAAAGTTGGCATCTTTTATGCAGGATGAATATATTCTGAGTGGCAGAATTGACAGAGGGGTTAAGGAGCAAAGCCTGGCCGTTTTAGCCAAGGCTGGAATGCCGGCAGTACTTACTGAGATTGGTTTTGTTTCAAATCCTGAAGAGGAAGAATACATGAATTCTGAAATAGGACAAAATGAAATTGTCGGAAATTTATTAAAAGCAATTCAAACATATAAAAAACAAGCTGAGCTTGAATGATCAATATTTTTGATACATGTAATTTAAATGATGATCATCTGGAATTTATTATATACTGGTAAAAATTTAAGCTGGATAAAACAATATAAGATTAATGAAAATTACTAACGAAACCAAAGTAGGTGTATTGGCCGCGGTAGCCATAACTGTTTTAATTGTGGGTTATAGCTTCCTGAAAGGTAATGATGTATTTTCACGCGAGAACGAATTTTATGCTATTTACACACGTGTTGATGGTTTGACAGTATCAAAGCCGGTCCTGGTAAATGGATATCAGATTGGTCGGGTTTCAAAACTAACGCTTCAACCTGACGGGAGAATACTTGTTCAATTTAAAGTCGATCCTGAATACGGAATCCCAAAAAATACTATAGCAAAATTAGAAAGTACCGACCTTCTTGGAGGAAAAGCAATTGTTTTTGAGCTTGGCAATGGTAGTAATTTTGCTGCAGATGGAGATACGCTAAATGCAAACGTTAAAAGGGATCTGATGGACCAGGTTGAACCTGTACAGAAGAAAGCTGAACAAATAATTGCCAGAATGGATTCTGTATTAACTTCAGTAAACAATACACTTAATCCTGAATTTCAAAAGAACTTCGACCGAAGTTTTGCAAGCATAGCCAGGACACTGGAGACATTAGAAAAAACTACTCGTACAGTTGATGGTCTGGTAACCAATCAGAGTTCCAAAATATCCGGCATAATGACTAATCTTGAATCTATTTCTTCCAACTTCAAGAATAATAACGCAAGCATTACTAAAATTGTTAATAATTTTGAAAAGATATCAGATGATGTTGCCAAAGCTAATTTCGCCCAAACAATTACTGAAGCGAATAAAGCCGTAGCTGATCTTCAGAGTGTTATTAATAAAGTAAATTCAGGAAACGGTACATTAGGTCAGCTGATCAATGATGAGCGGATGTACAATAATCTGAACAATGCTGCTGCAAATCTGGATAAATTAATGATCGACTTAAAAGCAAACCCAAAACGCTATGTGAGTTTTTCAGTTTTCGGAGGGAAGAAAGATTAATTAAAGGTTAAATTTGGAAGGTTTTTCCTTCCACTGCCAGTAAAGTTTCAGGAAATACACTTTTTGCCTCATTCAATAAAGGCTCAAGATCGCGGTATCGTGCAGAAAAGTGACCTAAAAGTAGTTTTTTTACATCGGCTTTTAATGCAATTTCACCGGCTTGAAGAGCTGTGGTATGAAAGGTTTCCTCTGCCCTGTTAATCATATCATTCATGAATGTTGCTTCGTGATATAACATGTCCACATTGGATATATATTCTAAATAGGTCCAACTGCAGATTGTATCAGAGCAATAAGCATAGGTTTTAGGTAGATCTGCTTCAGTAGTTAGTTCTTCTGCAGAATGTTCTTTTCCTCTTTTGTCAATAAAACTCTGGCCCTTTTTTATCAGGGGAATCATTTCAGAGGGTATTGACAAATCATCGATCTTTGATTTGATCATTTTTCTCATTCTTTGCTTTTCAGCAAATAAAAACCCCGTGCAGGGTATCCGGTGATCCAGTGGAAAGCTGTCTACAATTACATCATAACTTTCAAATATTCTGTATCGCTTGTCGTCGGCAGTTGGCTTGAAATTTATTGGATATCTGAGTGTTGTCTGGGAATGTTTGAACTGCAAATCGATGATTTCCTTGAGTTCAGCGGGTCCAAATATATCCATTGGCTTCGTACGACCGTTAAGATGCAGTGAGGACAAGAGGCCTACCAGGCCAAGATAATGATCGCCATGTAAATGACTGATGAAAATATGGTCAATTCTATTAGCCTTCAGTCCAAAGTTTAGCAGTTGATTTTGTGTGGCTTCTCCGCAATCAATGAGAATATAATTCTCATTGACATTTAATAACTGGGCAGAAGGATTTCGATTGAATATTGGTGTGGAAGAACTGCTGCCCAAAATAGTGACTTCAAATTTCATGAGCAGTTATGTTGATTTTTTACTTTCAGTTCCTTTTTAATTCTTTTTCAATTTCCTCCATAAAAATAAGATCAATTCCTTCATTTACCGTTCCAACGATATTAAGAATGTTCTCAAGCTGGGATATGGCAATTAATCTTGAGATATTTTCATTGATTCCTGTCAGAATAAAAATACCATCAGCGTTTTTACAAATTCTATGTCCAACCAGTAAACTGCTCAAACCGGAAGAATCGGAATACTTGACATTTGAAAGATCCAGAATGATATTCCGCTGGCCTTCGGTGTTACTGAGAATAAGCTCAGATTTAAGCTGAGGAGAAATTAAACTATTTAATTTATTCTCATTCAGCTTGATTAAAACGTATTTTTCGTGTTTATCGACAGTGAATTTCATATTTTAAAGTTAATCAATCAATACCTATTTACAATAAAAAAATTAATGCAACCTGTTAAGTGCTTCAACTATATTGTTCTCTACTCTTTTCATCACATTTGAGTGATCGAGTTTGATGAAATTATCGCCGGTGATTTGTTCGTATAATTCAATATACCTGTCCGAGATTGACTTAACAAACTCAGGTGTCATTACGGGAATTAATTGATCTTCCTTGCCCTGAAATCCATTGTCAATCAGCCATTTACGAACAAATTCTTTTGATAACTGCTTTTGCTGTTCATTGTTTTTCTGACGTTCTTCATAACCTTCCTTGTAAAAATAACGGGATGAATCAGGCGTATGAATTTCATCTATAAGGTGAATTTTGCCTTCAGCCTTACCAAATTCGTACTTCGTATCAACAAGAATCAATCCCTGATCTGCAGCCATTTCGGTTCCTCTCTGGAACAATGCCCGGGTATATTTTTCAAGTTGGATATAGTCCTGCTCAGATACAATATTTCTATTCAGGATCTCTTCTCTTGAAATATCTTCATCATGACCTACTGAAGCTTTGGTAGTGGGTGTAATAATAGGTTCAGGCAATTTATCATTCTCTTTTAGCCCTTCAGGAATTGTTACCCCACAAACAGAACGTTTACCCAATTGGTATTCACGCCATGAATGCCCCGCAAGATAGCCTCTTATTACCATTTCCACTTTGAATGGATCGCATATTCTTCCAATTGTAACATTTGGATCAGGAACATCAAGCACCCAATTAGGAACGATATCTTGAGTAGCCAAAAGGAATTTTGCTGCAATTTGATTCAAAACCTGTCCTTTAAAAGGAATAGGTTCTGGAAGTACCACATCAAATGCTGAAATCCTGTCGGTAACCACCATGGCCAGAAATCTATCTTCGATTGTATAAACATCACGGACCTTACCTTTATAAAAATTGCTTTGCCCCGGCAAATTAAAGTGTGTTTCTTTGATAGCACTCATTTAAATAGCTTGTTTGATAATAATGTAAAATTCTGAAAAATAGAGCTAAACCACGAAAATTAATTATTGGATATCACCGTAGGCTCTCAGAATGTTTTTAACGAGTTTATGCCTTACCACATCATCCCCGTTAAGATAGATAATTTCAATGCCTTTTATATCTCCAAGAATTCTCAATGCTGTATTTAAACCTGATTGCTGCTTTCTGGGCAGGTCAATCTGGGTAACGTCACCTGTGACTATGAACTTGGCGGTTGGACCCATACGAGTCAGGAACATTTTTAATTGAAGATCAGTTGCATTTTGAGCTTCATCAAGAATCACAAAACAATTATCCAGTGTTCGTCCGCGCATAAATGCCAGTGGTGCAATTTCGATTGTCCTGTTTTCGAGAAAAACCTTTAGTTTATCAGCAGGTATCATGTCATCCAGTGCATCATATAATGGACGCAGGTATGGATCAATTTTTTCTTTTAAATCACCTGGAAGAAATCCAAGGTTCTCCCCCGCTTCAACTGCAGGTCTTGTTAAAATTATACGCTTTATCTCCTTATTTTTCAACGCTCTAACTGCTAATGCTACTGCAGTATAGGTTTTCCCTGTTCCAGCTGGTCCGATTGCAAAAATGATATCATTTTTACTGATACTGTCAACCATTTTACGCTGATTGGCAGTTCTTGCCTTTACCACAATACCATTTGGACCAAATACAATAGCTTCAGCACCGGCACCGCTTTTAGCTGCAGCACTTTCTGAATCTGATATGATCTGTATACTGGTTCCTAACAGTTGTTCAAGATTACTTATTGTAAGGGTTTGGAATTTATCAATGTGATTGATTATTTCCTGAAACTTTTGTGAAAAGATATTCAACTCTTTATCGTCACCAAGTACTTTAACCTCATTGCCTCTTGCTACAATCTTTATTTTGGGGAAATGCTTTTTGAATATTTCAAAATACTCATTATTTGCACCCCAAATAACAACAGGGTCTACATTTTCGATACTCAGATTTAGTTCGTTCAAGTTGTGCTTATTTTTAGTGCAGAGGGTAATTATTTGAGATTAAAATTCAATATTTGTAACGTTACTATCTATCGCAAGAATAACAATAAATATTCACATTTTAAATGGCAATAATTACTTTAACTACCGATTTAGGGTATAAAGATTTTTATCAGGCTGCTCTTAAAGGAAGTATACTTAGCCAGTTTGCAACAGCAAATATTGTGGATATCAGTCATGATATTTCAGCTTTCAATATACCTCAGGCTGCATTTATTATAAAGAATTCATTTCATTATTTTCCAAAAGGTACAGTACACCTCATTGGAATAGATTCTGTCTTTAATGAAAAGACAAAATACCTTGCATTAAAGTACCGTGATCATTATTTCGTGGGTTCTGATAATGGTATTTTTTCATTACTGTTTGATGAGGAGCCCTCTGAAATTGTGGAGCTAAACATTATGCAGGATTTAAAGTACCTGCATTTTCCACTTTCAGATATTTTTCCAAAGGCAGCAAGTCACCTTGCAAAAGGTGGCAAACTGACGGATATTGGAATCCCTGTTTCAGGTATTGAGGAAAAGATGACTTTACAACCTGTAATTGAAAGGGATATTATCCGTGGAAGTGTAATTTATATCGACTCTTTTCAGAATATTATTACTAATATCACCAAAGAGGTATTTACTAGGGTTCAGCAAAATCGGGGTTTTACACTTTATTTCAAAAGAAATGAGTCAATCAGTCAATTAAGCTGGCATTACAATGAAGTTCCTGAGGGTGAAAAGCTTTGTCTTTTCGGTATAAGTAACCATCTTGAAATTGCTATCAATAAAGGAAATGCCAGTGGCTTGCTTGGACTAAGTCTGAATGATATTGTTAGAATAGAATTCAAATCATGATCACAAGAATAGTTAAAATGACATTTAAACCTGAGAATGTGCAAGGTTTTAAAGAGATTTTCTATGCTTCCCAAAAACTAATACGTGTATTTGAGGGCTGCAATCGAGTTGATTTAATGAACGACATCAATAATGAAAATGTATTTTTTACGCTGAGCTTTTGGAATAGTGAAGACGATTTGAATGCCTACAGACAATCTTATTTGTTTAAGAATACCTGGGCTAAAGTAAAACCTTTGTTTTCTGAAAAAGCAGAAGCATGGAGTTTGATTTCCAGTTAATATCAGTCATTATGAAGCTTATTTGGATTTCTACATTTATTCTGACTCTCGGAATTACTGAGGCTTACGCTCAGAATGACAGCTCAGCCTATGAAACACAACGTAAAAAGATAAATAAACTACTCGACGAACGAAGCAACAGATTTGGGCAATACGAAAGCAGTCTTGGAAAGCGGAGTGGAATATTCGGCTTAAAAACAAAAAAGGATATGCAATTTTCAAATGACATCCTTCGGCAAATAGTATTGACAGACAATGATATTTTTTCTGAACTTAAGATACTTCTGGATTATAAGGATTTTGAAAAGCAGCAAGTTGAGACAAGGGCAGAAACCGTTGAGGGACGAATTGATAGATATCAAAAAACAATTACTGGTCTTCAACAGGAAAATGAAAAATTAAGAGCAGAAACAGAGAAAAAAATTATTGAGTATGACAAGCAAACAAACTATTTGATCTTACTTATTATATTACTTTTTGCTTCTATTTGGTATATATTCAAACTGAAAAAATTACCAAAGATTGATAAGTTGGCTCAAAATTAATGCTTTAATAAAGCTAATTTTGTCAATCCCGGAAGAAGAGGAATTTACTATTAGGAAAAGATGGCACGTGCTCGATTAAACAGCGGAAACGCTCAGGCTGAAGAACTCCCCAAAGCAAAAATCAACAAGGAAAGTATTAAACAGGTAATGAGATTATTAAGTTATCTCAAACCCTATCGTACAAAATTTTTTCTGGGTTTAGTTTGCCTGATACTCTCAAGTGCCAGTTCATTTTTGTTTCCGTTGCTAATGGGAAGATTGATTGGAACAGGTGCCCAGGCAGAACAAGGCGGAAAGATGGTTCCAAATGAAATTCTGGATGTTTTTCCCACTGATATTAACACCGTAGCCTTAACCCTACTGGCTGTATTGTTTATACAGGCAATCTTTTCATATTTCAGGATTAATTGGTTTGTTGAAGTTGCAGAAAAAGGTCTTGCAGATATTCGCCGGGATACCTATCATAAGCTCATCACTCTGCCCATGAATTTTTTTTCCCAGCGGCGTGTTGGTGAATTAAACAGTCGCCTTTCGGCTGATCTTTCTCAGATCCAAGACGCTATAACTACCACTCTGGCTGAAATGATCAGGCAAATTATTATTTTTATTGGCGGAATTACTTTTCTGATTCTGGTTTCCGGCAAACTGACTCTTATGCTTTTAGCGGTGCTCCCAATCCTGGTGGTAGTCGCGGTTACCTTTGGGAAGTTTATCCGGAAAATTTCGAGACAGGCACAGGATAAACTGGCTGAATCAAACACTATAGTCGAAGAAACTCTGCAGGGTATTTCTAATGTAAAGGCATTTGTTAATGAATCTTTTGAGGTTGGGAGATATAACAAGAGTGTACGTGAGGTTGTTAAGATCGCGATGCGTGGCGCAAAATTCAGAGGTATATTTGCTTCGTTTATAGTATTTTGTCTGTTTGGAACCATCGTATCAGTTGTTTGGTATGGTTCACACCTTGTACAAACCGGCGAAATCAGTATCGCCAGCATGTTCACCTTTATTTTACTCTCTACTTTTGTTGGAGCAGCGATGGGAAGTTTTCCTGAATTGTATGCTACAATGCAAAAAGCCTTCGGAGCAAGTGAACGGGTTTTAGAAATACTGGCTGAAGAGAATGAACCAATTTCAATGAATGATGAAAATATTGTCATTAATCAAAGGATACAGGGGAATTTAGATTTTAAAAATGTTGTATTTTCCTATCCTTCACGAAAAGAAATTACCGTATTAAATGGAGTGTCGTTTGAAGCACATAAAGGTGAGAAAGTTGCAATCATCGGACCCAGCGGGGCAGGAAAATCTACTATTGCAGGGTTAATCCTGCGCTTTTATGAAACTCAATCGGGATCGCTTCTTTTTGATGGAATTCCTTCAACTGAATTTTCCCTTACCGACATTCGCAATCAGGTAGCCATAGTCCCCCAGGATGTTTTATTATTTGGAGGTACTATTCGTGAAAATATCGCCTACGGCAGATTAAATGCCAGTGAAGAAGATATCCAGTTGGCTGCAAGACGTGCAAATGCCTATGAATTTATAAGCGGTTTTCCTGAAGGATTTGATACACTTGTTGGTGAACGGGGGGTTAAACTTTCTGGCGGACAACGTCAGCGGATTGCAATAGCCCGTGCACTTTTAAAAGACCCTGTGCTACTGATACTTGATGAAGCAACCTCATCTTTGGATTCAGAATCTGAAAGACTGGTACAGGAAGCCCTGGAAGAATTAATGAAGAACCGAACTTCGATCATTATAGCCCATCGGCTTTCCACTATACGCGAAGCTGATAAAATTATTGTTCTGGAAAAAGGAAAGGTTGTAGAGAGCGGGAATCATTCTGAATTGATGAAAAATGAAGGTGGATTATACCGTTACCTGAGTCAGTTACAACTTGAAATTCAGGAACCGGAAGAAAAAAATATTATTTAAGCGTCATTCTATTTTAATTGCCAGCCTTTTAGAGATTTATGAAATTAACTATATGGGGCGCAGCCCGGCAAGTAACCGGAAGTATGCACCTGCTTCAAACCGACAACTATAGTATTCTGATAGATTGTGGCTTAGATTATGAACGGGATACCTGGATTGAAGAGAATGAAGCTTTCCCATTTTCTCCTGCGGATATTGATCTTGTCATACTGACACATGCCCATATCGATCATTCAGGTAATCTGCCAACACTAATTCGCTTTGGATTTGAAGGTCAAATATTATGTACTCCCCCTACTGCAGATCTGACAGAGTTACTTTTGCTCGATTCTGTTAATATTTTCCTGAGTAAGCAGCGAAAAAAGCGAAGAGGGAAACGTGGATTTTCGGAAGGGCCAAAACCACTTTATCTCCAGAAACATGTAATGGAGACAGTTGATCGATTTGTGACCATTGGATTTAATAAAACTTTTCGAATCAATGGACAGATAAGCCTCAGTTTTATTCCGGTTGGCCATCTTTTAGGTGCAGCTGCGGCTGTGTTAAAAATTGAAGAGCATGGGAATACGAAAACCATTGCCTTTAGCGGAGATATTGGTAGAAAAAATTATCCTGTTTTACAAGATCCGGAACGACTTCCGGAAGTGGATTATCTGGTCTGTGAATCTACTTATGGAGGGCGTAATCATAAATCCACACAAGGTGTCGACGAACTTTTAACAGAAACAGTTAATGAAGCATGTATTAAATCCCCTGGCAGACTAATAATACCGGCTTTCAGCGTCGGAAGAACACAGGCTCTGGTATATTCTCTGAACAGGATATTTAATAAGGGTCTGCTCCCACGTATCAAGGTTTTTGTTGATAGTCCGCTTGCCGGCTATGCAACTGATATTTTCAGAAAGCATCATTGCTTGCTAAATGATGAGGCTCAGGACTTTTATGATAAGCTCGGGGATGAGTTTGAATTTGAAAACCTCGATTATATACAGGATATGAATGCCAGCAAGGCGATATCCAATTATTATGAACCCTGCATTATTATTTCTTCGGCCGGTATGCTTGAAGGGGGTCGTATTCAGGACCATTTGTATTACAATATTTCAAATTATTACTGTACTATACTCTTTATTGGTTATTGTGCTAAAGGAACATTAGGTCATCGTCTACTTCGGGGTGATCCTGTTATTAATTTAAGACACCGTGAATTGTCTGTATTTGCAACAATTAAGCAAACAGATCTTTTCAGTGGACATGGCGACCATAATGATCTTGTCAATTTCGTTAAACAACAAAATCCCAGGCAAATTAGAAAGGTATTTCTTGTTCATGGAGAAATAAATGCCATGGAAGCTTTTAAAACGGCATTACTTGAAGAAAGTTATGACGCAGAGATCGCTGAAAAAGGAGTAACTTATCAGTTGGATTAAAATTAATTAATCTGGTGGATCAATAGCCCTACGTCAAATTTGGGCTCAAACCAGGTTGATTTTGGTGGCATTACCTCTCCTTCGTCTGCAACCCTGATCAGTTGATCAATGCTTGTTGGAAACAAAAGAAATGCAAGAGCAAATTCATTATTATCTACCTTTCTAATCAGATCATCGATGGGTAATGGTCCTGCCATAAAATCAATATTAGGATCTGTGCGAGGATCTGAAATATTTAGTATCCTTGAAAAGATGTACTCCTGAAGTATACTGACATCGAGTTCTTCAACCGGACTTTCTTTTCTCAAAAATTCTGATTTCAATTGGATCAGATGCCACTTACTTGCCAGATACATTCCGAACTCCTGTACCTTTAAAGGAACAGTAACTTTGTCAGAAACAGTGATATCGAAATAAATTTTCAGTTTTTTCAGAAAATCATGTACTGACAATCCCTTTAAATCTTTAATTAAACGGTTAAATCCAAAGATTTTAAGTTGATCTGTGCTCATATAAACCGAAGTAAAAAAATTATACTCTTCATCTCCCCTATGCTTAAGATTTAATTTCCGCCGCTGTATTCCATATAATGACGCAGCTGCAGCTCTGTGATGGCCATCAGCAATATAGGATGAAGATAGGCCTGCAAATACCCTTATTATAGACTCAATGATAGTTTTCTGATGGATAATCCACAATTTATGTTCAGAATTTTCTTTAGTATAGATAATATCCGGTTCATTAACGATTGTCTCACTTAAAATCCTTTCAATTTCAGGAACAGACTTATAAGTAATTAATACCGGATTGGCATCAATACCTGTTTGCTGTAAATAATCAATTAGTGATTGTTCCCTGTCAGCTCTGGTGAGCTCATGTTTTCTAACCACATTGTTCAGGTAATCATCTATTGATGTTGCTGTCCATATACCGGTTTGAGAAAGACCCTCACGATTGATTTGATAGACATAGATTGAAGGTTCGGGAACTTTTACAAGAATCCCTTCATCTAAAAATTCTTCAAAATTTTCGTTGATTTTTTTATAGGCTAATTCATTTTTGGAACCCAGTAAAAAAAGATTATCCAACTTTGGAACCAGCATATTCACATAAGAATATGGGTTTTTCTGCCGGATAAGCTTTGCTTCACTAAGACTTAAATTCTCCAGATTGAGTACAACCTTACCGGCAAAGTTTTTACCCGGATGTATTCCTCTGAAAGGCTTGATTTTTGGCATTTAATTTAATTTATCAGATGCATCAAACCCGAATTAGGCTCTTTTCAGACTGTTTTAAAAAAATCAATGATAAGGTTTGCCAGTTCCGTTCCAATCCGCTCCTGAGCTTCATTGGTAGAAGCACCGATATGAGGGGTTAAAGAAACTTTCGCATGAGTTAAAAGATCCTGACGAGGCGTTGGTTCATTGTCAAATACATCAAGGCCTGCAAATGCCACCTTCCCCGAATTTAAAGCCTCAATAAGTGCATCTTCATCAATAGTTCCACCTCGTGAACAGTTGACTACACCTACCCCATTTTTCATGGATTCAAACTCTTCCTTGCCTAAAACCGGCTTTTCAGAAAATGGAACGTGAAGACTGATAAAATCAGATTCTTTAATGAGTTGCTCTAATGTTACAACTTTAATTGGACAGTTTACCCGAATATCAGTTCCAATTACTACTTCAAGTTCATTAGGGATATTAAAAAGATCATAGGCATGGACCTCCATTCCAAGGCCAAGGGCAACTTTGGCAGTTTCGCGACCTATCCGGCCAAATCCTATGATTCCAATCTTTTTTCCACGAAGCTCTATGCCTTTGGCGTAGGCCTTTTTAAGATCATTGAATTTAGTATTTCCTTCAACCGGCATTTTACGATTTGAATCCTGAAGAAACCTGATTCCTGTAAATAAATGTGCAAAAACTAGTTCAGCAACAGAAAGAGAAGATGCTGCAGGGGTATTTACAACCGCAAGCCCTTTACTTCTGGCGTAATCAACATCAATGTTGTCCATTCCAACTCCACCACGACCAATCAGTTTGATATTCGGACAAGCATCAATCAGTTCTTTTCTGACTTTTGTGGCACTGCGCACGGTTATACCGTCATAATTTTTTAAGCCTTCAGAAAGCTGATCTTGTGGAATATGAGTGGTATCCACCTGAAATCCTGCTTTTTCTAATAATTCTTTACCTATTGGGTCAATGCCATCGTTGGCGAGTATGCGAAACATAAAATTTTTATTTTTAAAATGCTTGATGTAATTTTTAATTTTTAAAGTAAACTGCCCATCAGAATACAAATCATTGTGTTAGCGATGTTTTTCAGCAAAATCCTGCATTGCATCTATAAGGACATAAACACTTGTAATTGGCAAACCATTGTACATTGATGCACGGAAACCACCCACACTTCTATGTCCTTTTATTCCGATGATGTCGCGATCTTCAGCAAACTTAAGGAAAGGTTTTTCAAGCTCAGAATTTTCCATTACGAAGCATACATTCATTCTTGAACGGTCTTCTGGTCTGCAGGTTCCTTTGAATAAAGGATTGCGGTCAATTTCCTTATAAAGAGCATCTGATTTAGAAATATTTTCCCTTTCAATCTCAGCTACTCCACCCTTTGATTTTAACCAGCGTAAATTTAACATTGAAACATAAATCGCGAACACAGGCGGAGTATTATACATTGATCCTCCATCTATCTGAACTTTGTAATCAAGCATTGATGGAATTTTACGATCAACTTTACCCAAAATGTCATCCTTAATAATCGCTAAAGTAACACCTGCAGGTCCCATATTTTTCTGTGCACCGGCATAGATCAAATCGAATTCGGATACATTTACAACTCTGCTTAAAATGTCAGAAGACATATCACAAACTACAGGGATATTAGTTTTTGGAACATCAAATAATTCGGTTCCATAAATAGTGTTGTTTGAGGTAAAATGAAAATAAGCTGAATCCTCAGGAATTACGAAATCCTTAGGTATATAAGTATAATTTTGGTCTTTTGATGATGCCACAACATTCACATTTCCAAAAATCTTTGCTTCTTTGAGTGCTTTTGAAGCCCATACCCCTGTGTCAAGGTATGAAGCTGTCTGACCTTCAGCAAGCAAATTCATAGGAACCATTGAAAATTGTAAACTAGCTCCACCCTGCAACAATACAATCGAATAACCTTCGGGTACATTTAAAAGTTCCTTTATCAAACGAACGGTTTCATCAACAACAGCCTCGAACTCTGGCGTGCGGTGAGATATCTCTAAAATAGATAAACCGGTACCGTTAAATTCAAGAACTGCCTGTGCAGCTTGCTTAAAAACTTCCTGAGGCAGGATGCAGGGACCTGCACCAAAATTGTGTATCATAATCTATAAATTTATTGCCCAAAAATAAGACAATAATTTGAGACACGGGAGGATTTTAAACCCTTATTGAGAATTGATTTTAATACTCGACCTGCTTTTTAGTTTAGCAATAACCCGAAAATTGAGTTTTCTAAAGGTCAGATAGTTAGGCACAGCATACTGATTGTCATTTTTGTCGTTTAACCAAAGATATGATGCTGTATTTTTGAAATTTAAAAGATTGAAAAGTTCAGCATGAATACTTAATGATTGAAAATATTTTTTTACAAAAATTGGTGCTCTCTTAGCCTCCGGATCAGCCAGGTCTTTTGAAAATCCAATGTCAACACGCTTGTAAGCAGGTATTTTAAACAAGTCGGTATATCTATTTGGACCCGGAGGACCTACAGGAAGTGAAGAAGAATAAATTAGATTAAGGTGTACCTTATAGGTTGGATTTTGCATAAGTCTGTCCTGAAACATCATTCCAATATTAAATAACTGATCTGATGGACGCTTTAAATAGCCCGGATAAATTGTGACTGACTTTCCGGCATTGTCTATTGTCTGATAGGAGTCATTTTTGATATCTTCTTTTGTTTGCATAACAGAAAACCTGAATGTTGATAAAAGGTCTCCGGCAAAATTTCCGCTTAAACTGAAGTCTGCACCAGTAGAATAGCCTTTAGCAGTATTTTCAGATAGATATCTGATCTTAAGATCTTCTATTTTATATGGTGTGATCCTGCTTAATATTTTGTAATAAAGTTCAGAGCTGAATTTTAGTCTTGTGCCCAATCCGTTAAAATCGTAATCAGTACCAGCAATGATATGATAAGAGCGCTGGGAAAGTGCGTCAGGATTAATACTGCCATTATATCTTTTAATCTCTCTGTAAAAGGGTGATTGAGAATAGGCTCCAACTGAAAATCGAAAAAGAAAATTGTCATCATAACCCGGTGAGTACATTAATGAAACACGCGGACTGATCAGGTTTTCTTTGGAATAGGAATTATAATTTGCCCTGATTCCTGCCGCCATTGTTAGGTTAGGCCTTATATTGAAAGTGTTTTGAATGAATCCGCTTAATCGTCCAATATCCTGCAAATGCTGTTGGTTTATGATTTCCGAATAATTCCAGCCACTGGAAGTCCGAAGTGAATATCCTGTAGTATCTATCCCATTATATTCATCAATTCTGTCCTTTACCCTGTCTGCCTGAAAACGAATACCCATCTCTATAAAAGAGTTTCGTACCTGCTTGTACATTCTTAATTCGGTATTCAGGATCATCGTATTCAAAAAATTATCTCTGTAGGCGAGATCTGAACCCCTTCCAAGAAGTGAACCTACGTTTGTTGGGTCCAAGCCACCATTTTTTTCATTGAAAGCATACCAACCCAGAAGATCTTTCTTCTCTTGTTCATTAATACTTGAAAATGAACTAATCCATTTGAAATTTAATGAATTTGAGACATTATAAGCCAGGGTTAAAGCAGCCATGAGTGATTCATAATTACTACTTTCTTCCCCATCATAATTTACATTGAGCCTTAATACCTCGTCGGATGTTCCAAATTCAGTTAGGCGTCTGTTGGGACTGATGTTCAAATCACCCCTATTGTAATTTCCAAAAACAGAAAAATTCAATTTCGATCCAAGGTCATGCCGGAACAAAAACTGATAATCAGAAAAGCCTGAGATATAATCCCCTTCAAAGTTCTGTGTTCCTAATAGGCTCTGATTTTTCTTGTTTCTAATACCTGCAAGCAGATAGCTATTCTTAAATGGAACCTTTAGTGCTGCCGAACTTGAGAGGAAACCAATTTGAGCCTCCAGCGATAGCGAATCAGGTTTGCTATACCTGACATCCAGAATTGAGGACATTTTATCTCCATATCTTGCTTCAAAACCACCTGCAGAAAATCTTGTACTACTTGCCAGATCAGGATTAATAAAACCCAAACCTTCCTGCTGACCTGAATAGATTTGCATTGGTCTGTAAATTTCTATATCATTTAAGTAGATCAGATTTTCATCATAATTTCCTCCTCTTACGGAATATTGGGAACTTAATTCATTATTCCCAGAAACTCCTGGCATATTTTTTAGAAAACTTTCAAAGCTACCAGATGTCTGAGGATAGACATTAAATGCTGCTGCATCAATGATTTTTAAATTACTTGCATTATATCTTTCAGTTATATTAACTTCATCAAGTGCCTGTATTTCAGATATTAATAAAACATTTTGGATGTTTTCTATGTCAGCAATTATGCCCAAATCCAATTGCAGATCTTTGTATCCAAGACGGCTAAATAAGAGTGTTGCTGCAATCGGGACCTTGCTGAGGTTATATTGACCTTCCCTGTTTGTTTGGGTAATCTGGCGTGTATTTTTTACCTGCACAGTTACTCCACTTAGTAATTCTCCCTTTTCTGATGTGATTATACCTTTGATACTGCCATAATCCTGGGCACAAATTGACTCAGATATAAAGCACAGGATAAAAACTATTAAAACAGAAAGGGAAAGGGAACGATTCACCCTCCTATGCGGTTTGACAGCGAAGAACTTAGAGGATGTTAGATTTTCTTGCTTCACATTAACATGATAGTCATGAACCTATTAATTCCGGATTAAGATTTTTGAGTCCGAAAATTTCTGAGACCGGATCATCGGCAGAAAATACAGCATTGCCTGCCACAAGCACATTGGCCCCTGACTGAATTAACTTCATGGCATTCTGATTAGAAACACCTCCATCTATTTCAATTAATAAAGCATCGTTTCTGCCTGATGCCATTGTGCGAAGAGAACGAATCTTTTTGTAGGTATTTTCAATGAACTTTTGTCCGCCAAAACCGGGATTTACCGACATCATACAAACCAGATCAATATCTTCAATGATATCTTCCAATAAAGTTACAGGAGTATGCGGGTTAATTGCGACTCCGGCTCTGCAGCCCATATCTTTGATTGCATGAAGGGTTCTGTGCAAATGGGTACAGGCTTCAATATGGACGGTTATATTTTCAGCTCCTAAGTGTTTAAATTCCTGCAAATAACGATCGGGATCAATAATCATTAAATGTACATCCAATGGTTTTTTGGCGTGTTTCTGAATAGCTTTCAGAACTGGAAATCCAAATGAAATATTGGGAACGAAAACACCATCCATTATATCAATATGAAACCAGTCAGCATGACTGTGGTTAATCATTTCAATATCATTCTGCAGGTTTGCAAAATCAGCAGATAAAATGGAAGGGGCTATTAAATGTTTCATAAAACAAAATTACAAATTGTATTGCAATATTCAGTTTTAATGGCGGTTATATGATTATTGTTTAGTGCCTTCTTCTTCAATAATTTTCTTTATTTTCTCGAGTTCTATAAGGTCAAGCTGGTCCTTTGGTCTGTTAGCCGCCTTTTTAGTCAAAATCAATGCATTTAAATGTAGACAAGGTATTTCAACTGAATAGATGGTTGCGATGGATGCAGATTTTAGTAAGGAATCAAAATTTGAATTATCAAGGCCTTTAACTGAGGTCATTATATATAGCCTAAGTCCATTATCAAGATGGAAATATGTCCAACCAGGAATGAATTGCATATCCGGTAAAGTTTTAAAGTCACCCATTCCATACTCCTGGAACACATTTTTTAAAATAACTTTATTCTGTTGAGTATTTTTAATCCATAGGTCAATATCCTCTGTAGTACGCTGATAACCATGTAAGTTTGTAGCAACGCCGCCTATCATGATATATTTTAGATTATGCTCATTGGCAATTTCCCAAAAACGAAGCAATTCTTCGTCGAACACATCCATAATCTTATTGGTGCGAAGATTTATGTTTAATCTGAGCCTGTCTGAACATGATATTCATCTTCATCAGTTTGGTCATTGTATGAAATCGCTCAGTGTAGGATCGTTTCAAAGCTGTTTTAAGCAAATCGAGTTCAGCTTTTTCATAATCCGGTAAAGGATCCTGAACGATATGTTTTTCTTGCTTTTTCATAATCTGATAGATGCAATTTAATAAATCAGGGCTTAAAAAACAAAACCTGCCTATGCTGAAGCACGACAGGTTTTGTAAATATAAAATCCGAAGAATTACTCAACTGCAGGTTTTGAATCTTCAGGACGAGGAGGCCTTGGTAGTAAAGCTTTACGTGAAAGTTTTAATTTACCCTGCTTATCAACTTCAAGCAGTTTAACCTGCACAATATCACCCACATTCAAAACGCCATCCATTGTTTCATATCTTTTCCAGTCAATCTCTGAAATGTGTAATAGTCCGTCTTTACCAGGCATAATCTCAACAAATGCACCAAAAGGCATAATTGTTTTCACTTTACCCTCATAAATCTCGCCCACTTCAGGTTTAGAAGCAATGGCTCTGATACGGCTAACTGCTTTATCAATTGCCTCTTTATTGTCAGCAAAAATTTGAACAATACCTAAATTATCTTTCTCTTCGATTGCAATTGTTGCACCGGTTTCACGCTGCATTTCCTGAATGATCTTACCACCAGGGCCAATTACAGCACCAATGAATTCTTTATCAATCTTCAAGGTAACAATACGTGGCGCATGTGGCTTGTAATCTTCACGGGGAGCAGCAATGGTCTTCTTCATCTCATTTAAGATATGTAGACGCGCCTCATTTGCCTGCTTTAATGCAGCAGTCAAAACTTCCCACTTTAATCCATTGATTTTTAAATCCATCTGACAAGCGACAATACCTTTTTCGGTACCGGTTACTTTAAAGTCCATATCTCCCAGATGATCTTCATCACCAAGAATATCAGTCAGAATTGCATATTTTCCAGTTTTTTCATCTGAAATCAATCCCATTGCAATACCCGAAACAGGTGATTTGATCTTAATGCCGGCATCCATTAATGCAAGTGTACCTGCACAAACTGTAGCCATAGAAGATGAACCATTTGATTCCAGGATATCTGAAACAATACGAATTGTGTAAGGATTATCATCACCAGGTAATACCTTCTTTAATGAACGCATTGCCAGGTTTCCGTGACCAATCTCACGACGACCTGTCCCTCGGTTAGGACGGGCTTCACCTGTAGAGAAAGCCGGGAAGTTATAGTGTAACAGGAATTTCTGGTAACCGTTGAAGAAAGCACCATCAATCAATTGCTCATCAGATTTAGCACCCAAAGTAACTGTTGTCAGCGACTGAGTTTCACCGCGGGTGAATATAGATGAACCATGTGCAGTTGGCAAATAACCAACTTCCGACCAAATTGGACGTACAGTGCGTGAATCACGACCATCTAAACGAATTCCTTCATCTAAGATCAGGTTTCGGATTGCATCATATTGTACATCATGGAAATATTTTTTCGCAAGGGAAATTGTGATATCCTCAAGTCCCTCACCCAGGTCAAGTATGAATTCACTGATTAACTCAGAAAATTTATCGCTGCGCTCGTGTTTTGAAGATTTTGATTTAGCTATGGCATATACCTTATCATAAGTTGCTGCAAAAACCTTTTCCTTAAGATTTAGGTCATGAGTTTCGTGGCTATAAACACGTTTCTCAGTTTTACCGACCAAAACTGCAAGTTCTTTTTGTGCCTGCACCTGAATAATGATTGCTTTGTGGGCAAATTCGATAGCTTCTACCATTTCCTCTTCAGAAATTTCATCACCTTCACCTTCAACCATTACGATATCATGTTCTGTACCGGCAACCAATAAATCCATGGTAGCACGCTCAAGGTCACTCAAATAAGGATTGATAACCAGTTTACCATCAATTTTTGCAACACGAACTTCAGAGATAGGCCCATTAAACGGAATATCTGAAACTGCAATTGCTGCTGATGCTGCAAGTCCTGCAAGGCAATCAGGCATAATATTTTTGTCGGCAGAAATCAAGGAGATCATTACCTGTACATCAGCATGATAATCTTCAGGGAACATCGGACGTAATGCACGGTCTACCAGACGGGAAATAAGTACTTCATAATCGGATAACCTCGCTTCACGGCGTAAAAATCCACCCGGGATACGTCCAGTAGAAGCATATTTCTCCTGATAATCAACTGATAATGGTAAAAAATCAGTTCCGGGTTTTGCACCAACTGTTGATACTACGGTTGCCAGAAGCATGGTATCACCCATTTTTACAACCACAGATCCATCAGCTTGTTTTGCCAGTTTTCCGGTTTCGATTTCGATCATACGGCCATCGCCAAGATCGAATGTTTTTTTAATTGCGTTATAACTCATTTGTTTTAATGGCGATGTACTTTTCCTCTTTTGAGCACATCTTCTTTTATATTGATTTAATTTTTTACAAAGTAAAAAAGCCATCCTTCAAATAAGAGGATGGCTTCGCAAATTTTTGCTAAGATTATTTTATGATATCTCTTAACTCTAATGCTTTGATAATTGCACGATACCTGTTGATATCTTTTTTGTAAAGATAGGCCAGTAAGGCACGACGTTTACCTACTAATTTCTGAAGAGATAATTGTGTAGAAAAATCCTTCTTGTTTTGTTTCAAATGCCCGGTTAAATGAGCAATACGTGCGGTAAATAGTGCTACCTGTCCTTCTGCAGAACCGGTGTCTGTTGCACCTTTTCCGTGTTTGGCAAAAATGTCTGCCTTGTACTCTGTACTTAAATACATTACCTGAATAATATTAAAGCGGTTTATAATTATTTTAATTGTGGCAAAGATACGGTAATGAAAGTTTAATTGCAAATGATTTAGTTGCTGGTTTGTTAGTTGTTAGTTGTTGGTGAATTAATGGTTCATTGAAAATTAGGGGCAAGATAATAATATAGGTTAGCCGCTAACACAATTTATAAATGTCAGGGCGATAGAAAATTATTTCTATTACTACATTATTACCAATTTAGTAGAATTTACTAACAACCAACAACTAACAAACCAACAACCAACAACTAACAACTAAAAAACATCATTTCCTATTCTCATTTAATTGCCCGAATTTCGCGAAATGGAATTAAAACCAGTGTATAGCAGTTTTACATCTGAGTTCAAGGTCAGGCCGGATGATATCGACATGTTTAATCATGTTCATAACAGCACTTATTTTGACTACGTGCTCGCAGCCAGGTATGAACAAATGGAGAACTGTTATAAAATGCCCATGGAAGATTTCCTTAAAATGGGATTAGGCTGGGTGGTCAGATCAGCATTTGTGGATTACAAAAGACCACTCGGACTTGGTGACACGTTTACTGTTCAAACCGGTATTGAAACCATCAACTCAAAAGGTTGCCGGGTAAAATTCGAGATTAGAATCATTAAAACCGGCAAAATAGCTTGCGACGGCTGGTTTGATTATGTTATGATTAATATTGCAGACGGCAAAAGTGTGAAAGTATCCGATAAAATGATACTGAGCTATTCTATTTAATCTTTGCCTATCAGAGCCATTTCTATCAGTTCACTGTAAAATTCAGTTATATCAAGACCGGCTGCCTTTACCTGCTGCGGAATAAAACTCTGGGCTGTTTGGCCGGGTATAGTATTAATTTCTATAAAATAGAAATCGGAACTCAGATCCTGCAGAAAGTAATCAATACGGACCATACCCTTACAATTAAGTTTGTGGTAAATATCAGAAATGATGCGCTCTACCCTTTCCTTTTCTTCTTCAGACATTCTACCTGGAGTAATTTCTTCAGTTGCACCAGGAGTATATTTTGCTTCGTAATCAAAAAAATCGTTGGAAGGAATAACTTCGGTACATGGCAATACCTTAATTCCCTCAAGACCATGATAAACTCCTATTGAAAATTCACGCCCTTGAATAAATTCTTCTACCAATACCTGGCTATCTTCATTAAAAGCTTTTACGAGTGCATGGGGCAATTCATCAGCGGTTTTAACCTTGCTCATGCCTATACTGCTTCCACCATTATTCGGCTTAATGAATAAGGGAAGTACGAGCGAATCCAGCAGATGCTGGCTGTCAGCAGAGCTGTTGTCAAATAACTGAACCGATTTGGCAATGTGCAGATCTTTTATTCCATTAACAATGGCTTTAGAATATCCTTTATTCATTGTTAAAGCAGATGTCAATGCATCACAGCTGGTATAAGGAATGTTCAGTAAGTCAAAATAACCCTGAAGTTTACCATCCTCACCCGGAGCACCATGAAGCATTATAAATGCTACATCAAAAAGTATTCTTGTACCGCTAAGGGTAATAGAAAAATCATTTTTGTCAACCAAATGTTTTACTGTACCCGAATCGGAATAATACCATTCATCGTCTAATATAACCATCTTAAATACATCGTATTTGTTTCTATCAATTTTGCTTTCAACGAAGGCTGCGCTCTTAAACGATACTACAGATTCACCTGTAAATCCACCTGTTACCAGTGCTATTGTTTTTTTCATTAGTGTTTATTTCTTTCCCGAAAAATCCTGGTTGCTTAATTAAATATTTTAATATGTTCAGTTCCGAACCAGGTAATTTCGTGCCTCCAAAGATAAATTTTAAAACTATTGAATGATAGCTATGCTAATATTTATCTTCGTTAATGCGGAACTAATAATTATTTTTGAGGATAATTGCATTTAAACAATCTGAGAAATCATAAGCATGAATAAGTATATTCTCAGTTTCTGGTATTAATCTTGCAGTTAAAATAAAGAAGATCATAATGAGCAAATTTATAGATTATTTAAGTACGAAGACCTTTCGTAAAAACCTCATTATAGCCACCGGATCTATTCTACTCTTCCTGATCGTGATATTTTACAGTCTGGGGTTTTACACACACCATGGGGAAGGAATGCCGGTTCCCAAACTTAAGGGTCTAACGATTGAAAAAGCTGTTGAATTATTAGAGGGTAAGGGTTTAAGATATCAGATAAATGATTCCATTTACCTGATTGATCAGCCTACTGGTATTGTCGTAGAACAGGATCCAGATCCAAACACCAATGTTAAATCAAACCGAACTATTTATTTGATTATCACCAGAGACGCTCCCAATATTAAATTCCCCGACATTCATGGAAGAACCTTCCTTGAAGTACGATCGATACTTAATAATTATCAGTTAAAGGTCGGTGATACTACCTACAAATCCGATGTTGCGAAAGATGTAATTCTGGAAGCTCTCTTTGGAGGTAATATAATCACAAAAGGACAGTCAATTCCAAAGGGATCAAGTATTAACCTTGTCCTGGGAGACGGCTTGGGTGCCAGTGAAGTTGATATACCCAATTTGCTTGGATTAGACCTCAATGAAGCCAAAATGGCAATCTTGGGATCTTCATTAACCTTAGGAACTGTTACCTTTGAAGGCAGTATTGATACCGCAAATTCAAGGGTTATAAAACAATTCCCTGCTATCAGTGATAGCCTTAGTAAAGTTAGTATTGGTACACCTATTGATGTTGTTTTAAGTGGCGGAAATTAAGAAGAAAGACATTAGTCCTGTTGAGTTCAGGAGTCGAAATCAGGAGCCAATTCCCTTTAAGATTATTGATGTTAGGGAGCAAATAGAATTTCAGACATTTAACCTTGGAGGGCAAAATATACCTCTCGGAATTTTATTGAAAAATCAGGAAGATCTGGAGGATTGGAAAGATGAGGAACTGATTGTAATTTGCCAGCATGGTCTGCGAAGTGAAACTGCCAGGAGGTTTTTGCTGATGAATGGGTTTAAGAATGTCAGGAATCTTCATGGTGGGATTCTGGCCCTGAGAAAGTTAAATTATTGAAAATTGATTGCATTTTAGAATGGTAGCAGAAAAGTCGAAAAAGATGAGTTTCAAAGCGAAGATTTTCTTTGCAATGCTTGCTTTGATAGTTATTATACTTGCCGGGACCGGCATTAATTATTATCTCAAATATTTTAAGCCAAACGTCACAGGTAATAAAGATTTCCTTTTTATTCCAACTGGTTCTGATTTTAAGGATGTTTACTCCATTATCAGTTCAGAAAATATGGTTAATGACACCATTTCCTTTCTTAATGCTGCGCAGAACATGGATTATCCGGTAAAAGTTAAGGCTGGAAGGTATCGTCTGACAAAAGACATGAGCAACCGTAGCCTGATTAATATGTTGAAAGCAGGGAATCAGGAACCGGTAAAAATATCTTTTCAGAATGTAAGGTTAAAGCATACTCTGGCAGGAATGATTTCTAAAAAGATTGAAAGTGATTCCTCTTCCATTTCACAATTACTGGATTCTGCTGCCTTTATTGAAAAATATGGGTTCAACAAAGACAATGTATACACCATGTTTATCCCAAATTCTTACGAAATTTACTGGAATTCGAATCCGGAAAAGTTCTTCCTTCGGATGCATGCTGAATATGTTAAATTCTGGAATACCGACCGAAAGGCTAAAGCAGCTGCAATTAATCTAAGTCAGGCTGAAGTGAGCATATTAGCCTCTATTGTTGATTCTGAAGCTTTAAATGATTCAGAAATGTCTCGTATTGCAGGATTGTATATGAACAGGCTACTGAAAGGCATGCGTCTGGAAGCTGATCCAACTGTTATTTTTGCAGCAAATGATTTTACCATCAGGCGAGTATTGAATAAGCATTTGAGAATAAACTCACCATATAATACCTATTTAAACACGGGTTTGCCTCCCGGGCCAATCACAATGCCGAGTATTAATGCAATTGATGCTGTTTTAAATTATGAAAAGCATGACTTTATCTACATGTGTGCTAAAGAAGATTTTTCAGGCTATCATAATTATGCATCAAATTTAACTCAGCATTTGCAGAATGCAAGAAAATTTCAGGAAGCGCTAAATCAGCGAAATATTAAGAAATAATGTTTAGCTATAGTACAAAAATTCGTGTAAGATATGCTGATACAGATCAGATGGGATACATGTATTACGGCAATTATGCAACGTTTTATGAAGTGGGACGGGTAGAAATGCTCAGAAGTATGGGTCTGACTTATAAATCAATGGAAGAATCGGGTATAATCATGCCTGTAACAGACTTAAAATGTAAGTTCATCTTGCCTGCTTTGTATGATGAGGAGATAACTGTGAAAGTTTTCATTGACAAAATGCCATCCCTGAGGATTCATTTTAGGTATGAACTCTTTAATGAAAGTGAAGATTTAATTAATATGGGTGAAACCACTCTTGTTTTTATAGATCAGGAAAAGAAAAGAGCTTGTTTACCTTCCAAAGAATTTCTTGAGAAACTGAGTGTATATTTTGATTAAGTTTATTGAATGATCTGGCTGCACCAAATTCTCTTAAGATTCAAACCTTATTTTCTATTGGTCGAGCGAACCAAGACTATTATTCTGCCTGGGTTCAGCCCCTTGCCCTTATATACTGTAGCCTCATTTTTCTTTCAGGAAATAGGTAAGGACGAACTCATCAATAAGGCCTCTTCACTTGCATATAGCTTTATGCTTGCCATATTTCCAGCAATTATCTTTTTGTTTACTCTTATACCATATGTTCCAATTGATAATTTTCAGGAACAGTTAATGAGCCTGATTGCTTTGATTCTTCCAGCTGAGGCATATGCGGCTGTAAAGATTACGCTGTTTGATATTGTCAAAAATCAAAATTCGAAACTACTTTCATTTGGTTTTATATTTGCCCTATTTTTCTCAACCAATGGGGTTCATAATCTAATGGAAGCATTTAATAAATCTTCACTGATCGTTGAAACAAGGTCGTGGCTAAGGCAAAGACTGGTGGCACTTTATCTGACCCTGCTCATTTTATTTGCATTAATTTTTGCGCTGATTGTTTTAACCATTGGCGAATATGTTTTCAACTTTTTAAAATCAGAACTTGGTTTCAGGGATTCATTCTGGATTTACGTTGTTAATATGGCACGATGGTTACTTATAATTATCCTATATTTTGTCACTATTGCGCTTTTGTATCGTCACGGACCAGCGCATGCAACGAAATGGAAATTTTTTAGTGCGGGCTCATGGATGTCTACAATTCTGGCAATTCTGACCTTCTGGGGTTTCTCTTTTTATATAAACAATTTTGGCAACTATAATAAACTATATGGCTCAATCGGTACACTTATCGTATTGATGATTTGGCTATACCTAAATTCTCTGATCATTCTGATTGGTTTTGAACTTAATGCCAGTATTGATCTTTCAAAGCGAAGTATTAAAATAGTTAAGCCTGTTTACAATCGGTTTAAGAACCAGCCGGTTGATGAAAAGCTTGAAAAAAGGGTAGAATAAGCTGGGTTTTAATACTCTTTCTTACTCACTTACTGTGAGTTAACTCTAATATTTCAAAAAAGCGATTTTTTGTTTGCAGATTAAGCACGGTTTTGTACTTTTGCCCTCGGAGAGCTGGCAGAGTGGTCGATTGCGGCAGTCTTGAAAACTGTTGAACTGTTACAGGTTCCTGGGGTTCGAATCCCTAGCTCTCCGCCAGACAAAATGCTGTCCGCCCGTAGGCGGACGGCATTTTTTGTTTTGGAGCGACCGGAATCCATTCCGGGGAGCGCAAAAATAAAAAATGACAGAGCGATAGCGACAGCATTTTGGCTGTAGCCTCCCCCAAAAATTTATTTTAAATCATAACCTCACAATCAGCATTTTATATTTTTTAAGCCTTTAGAGGGCACCGAATAGGGCACCTGTAAATTCGACCAAATAACGCTATTGCTTATTAATATCAAATATAGTGAAAAACCTTAAACTGTTTTAAGACTAATTATTTGCGTTTTAAACCATGTAGCTTTTCCAACCTGCTTTGCACCCCTGATTACAAAGGGCTTACGATTGCTTTTAGCCGCCCATATTTCTATTTCTTTGAGGATTAATCAGTTGAACATGTCACAAAATCAGGGTAAATTATCTTGTATTTTGTAATAGAAGTAGGGTAAATATAGCAGTGACATTGATATATTTGTTGACTTTCAGAAACCTATCGGATTTAAATGTCACTAAATGCCTGAGCAACAAAATATTGAATACAAACAAAGTTGGCACGATGACTACCTGAAATGGGTTTGTGGCTTTGCCAATGCCCGGGGCGGTATAATTTTTATCGGCAAAGACGATAACGGAAAAGTTGTTGGCGTGGACGATTATAAAAAACTGATCGAAGATTTGCCCAATAAGATTAGGAACACAATGGGTATTTCTGCCGAAGTAAATTTACACGAAGAAAAAGCCAGCCCGAATGACCCGGTCGGCCGGGGAAAACATTTTATTGAAATCATTACACATCCTTACTCCGTTCCTATTTCAGTAAGAGGAAGATATTATTACCGGAGCGGAAGCACCAAACAGGAATTAACAGGAACTTCGTTGAATGAATTTTTATTGAAGAAATCGGGCAAAACCTGGGACGATGCTGTAGAACCTCGGGCAACCTTCGCTGACATTGACGAAAAAACGGTTACCATATTTTTACAAGCATCTGAAAATGCTGGTC
>CAYHGN010000016.1:0-38313 GCA_964356005.1 uncultured Sphingobacterium sp. | reverse complement strand
TCTATCTTTTTGCCCGAGCAAAATTTTATCTAAAAAAGCAATTTATCGGCAAAAAATAGGGCAGAACACGGGTAAGCGGAACAAACAAGCTTTCAAAACAATAAAAAATTATTCAATCTAAAACAGCGCTGCAAGATTTTATATTGAACTCACGTTAAATTAACACGGAATACATTGCATAACTTTAAACATACGACCACTTTAGGCTTCGAAGCCAAAAACCATCTTCCGAACATTGGTGGTTGGAAAAATAGGCCTTTGCCATACTCAGATCATATATTTCCCCAGCCACTGGCCAGAACATCAGCAATATGCATAGTTTTTAGCTTGAGATTTTGCTGATCGATATAAGCCTGAAGATTAATCAGGCAGGATGCATCGGTTGAAATAATGTAATCTGCCTCCATTTCCAAAGCATTATTAACTTTTTGCTCAGCCATAGCACTCGAGATAGAGTCAAATTTAACTGCAAATGTGCCTCCAAAACCACAGCAAACATCCGTATCTTTCATCTCAACAAGTTCGAGACCATGAACTTTACTCAGCAATTGTCTGGGTTCTGCTTTAATATTACATTCCCTAAGTCCAGAACAAGAATCGTGATAAACCGCCCTGCCTTCCAATTCTGCACCGAAATAATCTTTCTTTAGTATATTGACCAGAAAACCGGAAAGTTCATGAATATTGTTTTGTATTGAACGGCATTTATTATGTACGACGGTATTCGTAAAAAGGTCGTTGAATGAGTTTTTTACCATCCCTGTACATGAGGCCGAAGGTGAAACGATATAAGTATTTTCAGAGAAATCATTCAAAAATTTTGCTCCAACCACTTTCGCTTCTTCCCAAAATCCAGCATTATAAGCCGGTTGACCGCAACAGGTTTGTTCAGCATTATAAATCACCTTGCATCCTGCCTTTTCAAGAATCTTAATCGTGTTAAATGCAGTTTGAGGGTACAACTGATCAATAAAGCAGGGAATAAATAATTCAACGTTCATATTCTAAAAATAGATTTTATCCGGAGAAGGGGAATCCTGCTAAATTCCGAAAAAAAACTATACTGAGCGCAAACTATCTGAACTTTTTGATTTAATAAAAAAGATAGAGAAGAGGATCAATAAACCACATAAAAAAAATCCTGCCAGACTTATAGCCGAATTACGCATATTTCCGGTAAACTCTTCAATATAGGCAAAGCTGAATAATCCGATTACAATAGCGATTTTTTCCGTCACATCATAAAAACTAAAAAAAGATGCAGTATCCGGGGTATTTTCCGGCAAAAATTTAGAGTAGGTTGATCTGGAGATCGACTGTATCCCTCCCATTACTAGTCCTACAACTGCCGCAACCTCATAGAATTGTGTCTCATTCTGAATATAATATGCCGCAAAACACACTCCAATCCAGATGGACAGTACAACTATAATTACCTGAATATTACCATATCTTTTTGCAAAATAAGACATTATCAATGCACCAAGGATAGCCACCAATTGGATAATAAGAATGATGGCAATCAACTTTGAGGTGCCAAGTTTTAATACTTTCTCTCCAAATCCCGCAGCAACAAGCATGATTGTCTGTACTCCCATTGAATAAAAAAAGAATGCAAGCAGAAATCTTTTGAGCAGGATCATGGATTTTAGCTGATTCCAGACTTTTAGTAGTTCCTGAAATCCGTTTTTAACTGTACTTTTTGTAATCTTGTCGAAATTGGGGCTTCCCACCGGTAATTTCCTGAACGGGATCTGAGCGAAACCTATCCACCAGATACCTACAAGAAGAAAGGATAATCGAGCAGGCAATGAGGCGTCAGTTATACCAAAAAGTTCAGGTTTAAGAACAAAAACAAAGCAGATAATCTGAAGTATAACACTACCAACATAGCCATAGGCAAAACCTTTGGCACTTACCCTATCCTGTTGATCAATAGTTGCAATTTCGGGTAAGTAAGAGTTATTAAACATCACTCCGCCTATATATCCTATTGCGGCCAATGTAAAACAGATAATACCAAGTTCGAGAGTTTCAAGTTTAAAAAAGAACAAACCAGCACATGAAATACTTCCTATGTAGGTAAAAACCTTCATGAATATTTTCTTATTGCCTCTAAAATCCGCTATTGAAGACAAAACAGGAAGTAGCAAGGCCATAATCAGGTAGGCTACCGACAAGGCATAGTTTGAAAGTGCTGTATTTGTAAAAGTCCTGCCCATAAAAATCACCTTGTCCCCAAATTCCTCAGTTGTAGTGATTATTGTATAATAGGCGGGGAAAATTGTAGAGGTAATGACCAGATTGTAGGCAGAATTAGACCAGTCGAACATGGCCCAGGCTTTTATAGTCTCTTTATTATTTCGCATGGATATGGGCTGAAGCAAATGATTAGAATAAGTCTAACATTGCTCATATTAATTTAACAAAGAGCTTAAATTAACAATTTATTTAATCTGTGCGAAATTTATAAAATTGGAATCTAATAAGAATCAATTAATGCTTCTGACAACTGATGCACCTGAATTATCTTTTTGAATTTTAGATGGCTTTCCTTTATACTCAACTTCACTGGCTCCCTTTGAATCTACTTCCAGTGAGTTTAATACATTAATTCTTGATTTGCTTGCCCCTGTACTGCTAATCTGGTATTCTCCAACCACAAAATCAAGAGCTTCTACCGAACTTGCTCCGGTCATATCCAGATCATGACTTCCAGCCTGCCCCTTCAAAATTATTTCAGAAGAGCCACTTGAGGATGTCTTTAATGATTTAATATTCAAATCTAACATCACTTTAGATGAACCATGGAGATCTACATCAAGTTCGTTTAAGTTCAATTTTCCTTCACTCAAAACTTCAACAGAACCCGAACATTCAATTTGTTGATAGTCCTTTGAACTCAGATAAATTGTAACCGGACCTGCGTCACAAAAATTTCCATCAAAATCAATTTTCAATGTACTTCCACTTAGTCTGGTTTGAATCTCTTTCTGAATATTATCATCTGCTAAAATTCTGACAGAACTTGTCGAATCCTGGCTGAGAACTATCTTTAAAGATCCACTAGTCTCAACATTAGTAAATGTTCCAATATCCCTGTTCTCAGTAACCTGATTGCCGGAGCCATTGATACAGTCAAATCCATCACAAGATGACAATAATAGAGTCCCTACTGAAAGAATAGCAATTGAATTCAATGAAAAATTTCTCATGGTCTTTTCTGTTTTGACAACATATGCAGTAATTATGTTACAATGTAAATAAATAAGCATAAACATTACTAATAACCTGATTTTGTTATAAGGCAGGTAAAAAAAATACTTTGTAATTGATTAGATAAGACTCTGGTACACAATAATTTGATTTTGGAAACCAATACCTGTGTGTTATTGGTCAATTCAGCCCTTTCCTCCGGCGTAGTTCCGGCAATAAATCGCATTCCCCTCTGGTCGGTGTTCTCACCGTACCAAGCACGATCATATCACTGGTCGGTGATAAAACCAACCACAGGGAATACCAACAGCCAGAAGATACCTCCTCCGGCATGGTTTATTTTACCCGGGCCTATTTTTCATCGGAACGGAGCCCGGCAAAAGGACCATCTGCCATTTGAAATATACTTGGGTGACAGCTGTACCATATTGCAAAAAACTTTCATGAAATCTTTTAAAACCTTCAGCTTTTTAAATAGTAAAACTCCCCGTTCACTTTAATCTTTCCGGCATCAAGGAGCATTCTGATCACCTTAATCCTTTCATTAGAATTGCCCGTGGTTATGGCCTCCATAAGCTTGTCGAGATGTGATGGGCTCTTACTCAATTCATTTAAAATTTCCTTGATAATTTCATCAGTACGGCCAGCTCTCTTAGTCAGCTTTTTGTTTTCAATACAAACATCACACACACCACATACCTTAGCATGGCTTTCATTAAAATAATGCAGTAATTGCTGGCTCCTGCATTTATGATTTTCAGCATATGCGAGAACAGCTTCAACCTGTGATTTATGAATCTGATATCGATCAGCATGATATTTTCTGTCAATATACAGATGAAGTGAGTCTGCCCGGGGCTTGATAAAATTAATCTGAGGCTTATCTGTCTGCTGAACATAGGTAATAATCTGAAGCTCATTCAATTTAGAAAGCATTTGTACCGTTTCACTTCTGCTTATTCCAACCCTCTTGGCAAGGTCGGTCTCTTTTATACCTACCAACTGCTCAAAAATACCTGCATAAGATCTTAATAAAACCTTAATAAAATGATCGTAAGCCGGTTGACCGACCTGAAAACGATATAAGTCCTCATGCGATGAGAGCACCTGAACTCTTGATGGTAAAAAGACCGTTTCGCTTAAAGCTAAATACTCATCGTGCTCAAGAAATTTAAATGCATGTATTGTTCTTACCGGATCAAGCTTGAATCTGTTGCAAAAATCAGCGAGATCAAATTCTAAAGAAAGGCCCTCTCCTGCTCCATAAGCAAGCTGATAATAATTTCCAAGCTGATGGTAGATCTGCTTAATCTCATCAATTGAAGGATAATGCTGGTCCAGTCTTTTTGTTAGTAAAGCCTTGTCTGAATTATTATATAATAAAACGGCATAAGCTTTTTTCTCATCACGACCTCCCCTGCCCGCTTCCTGATAATAGGCTTCAAGGCTTTCGGGTAAATCGAGATGGATTACAAAACGAACATCCGCTTTGTCAATCCCCATTCCAAAAGCGTTGGTTGCAACCATTATCCTAATTTCAGAATTCTTCCAGGCTGATTGTTTTTTCATTCTTAAAGGAGTATCAAGTCCGGCATGATAAAATTCGCTGGTAATACCTTCCAAATTAAGCTGTCTCGATACTTCCTGCGTTTCCCTTCGGTTTCTGACGTAAATGATACCCGATCCATTTACATTCCTTGCTATTGAAATGAGCTTCCTAAGCTTATTTTCTTCGTTATAAACCAGATAACTAAGATTTAAACGTTCAAATGACTTTCTAAATACCTGCCCATTTTTAAAATTAAGTTTTACCTGTATGTCTGCTGTAACACGTTCTGTAGCTGTTGCAGTTAATGCAAGAACCGGAATCGCAGGATGAAGTTCTCTTAATTCGGTTAAATGAAGGTAAGGTGGCCTGAAATCATAGCCCCACTGAGATATACAATGCGCTTCGTCTATTGCGATCAGATTGACTTTCATATACCTGATACGCTCTCTGACAAGGTCTGATAAAAGCCTTTCGGGAGAAAGATAAAGAAACTTTATATCCCCATAAATACAATTATCCAGGGCGATGTCAATTTCTCTTTTCCTCATACCTGAAATAATTGCAATTGCCTTTATACCCTTGTCTTTAAGGTTTTCTACCTGATCTTTCATCAGGGCAATCAAGGGCGAAACAACTATGCAAATACCAGGATTTAAAAGTGCCGGAACCTGGAAACAGAGAGATTTCCCACCTCCTGTAGGCATGAGGGCAAGTGTATCTTTACTATCCAAAACTGACTGAATAATATCCTCTTGCAATGGCCTGAATGTAGAAAAACCCCAGTACTTAAAAAGGATAGATTGAATGGTCATTTTTGCTGGTTGGGCTTAAATCATTTATTACAATAAAATCAAGAAATCTTCCTTTTATAGGTGATAAACTCAAAACTATGAATATTTACTAAATTGCGGGTCCAATTGATCAATTACATGAAAAGAGCATTTATAGTTTTAATAACAGGTTTATTGTCCTTGCAGCTATCTGCACAGCAAAATCCAAAATGGAATGTTGAAAAACCTACCGGACCATCAAAATCATTAAGCTTTCAGACGAATGAAGGGACCTGGATGAATCTTGATCTTAGTCCGGATGGACAGGTGATCGTTTTTGATCTGCTTGGAGACATATACAAAATTCCTGTTACTGGAGGAAAAGCAACATTGCTCGCAGGTGGTATGGCCTCGGAAGTACAGCCGCGTTTTAGTCCTAACGGCAAATATATTTCCTATACCAGCGACAAAGATGGTGGAGACAATATCTGGATCATGAATACAGACGGATCCGCTAAGCGGGCAATAACGAAAGAGACCTTTCGATTATTGAATAATGCTGTCTGGACACCCGATAGTGAATATTTAATAGCCAGGAAACATTTCACCAGTAGCCGTTCACTTGGAGCTGGAGAGATGTGGATGTATCATATTGCAGGAGGGTCTGAAGGCATACAGTTAACGAAAAGAAAAAATGACCAGCAGGATGCCGGGGAACCTGAAATATCACCTGATGGAAAATTTGTTTATTTCTCTGAAGATGTAAGTCCGGGTCCCTTATTTCAATACAATAAAGACCCGAATGGTGAAATCTACAATATACGCAGGCTGAATCGCGAAACTGGCAAAATTGAAACCATTGCCGGAGGAATCGGCGGCGCTATGCGCCCTCAGATTTCACCTGATGGTAAGTTTCTTGCATTTGTCAGAAGAGTAAGGCTGAATACAGAACTGTTTATACAAGATCTGCAAACTGGTGAAGAATGGTCAGTTTACAATGATCTCACTCATGATCAGCAGGAAGCCTGGGCAATTTTCGGACTTTATCCCAATTTTGCCTGGACACCCGACAGCAGGGAGATTATATTTTATGCTCAGGGGAAAATCAAAAAACTTGAGGTTTTGACTCAACAACTGTCTGAAATTCCATTTGAAGTAAATGTTAATCAAACAATCACCGACGCCCTTCATTTTGAGCAGAAGGTTTTTAACGAGGAATTTTTAGTAAAGATGATCCGTCAGCTAAGTACATCCCCGGACGGTAAAAAAGTCGCTTTCAATGCAGCCGGCTATATTTATTTAAAAAATCTTCCGAACGGAAAACCAGTACGCATATCAAAGGGCAATGAATTTGAATTTGAACCTGAATTCAGCCCAGATGGCAAATCCTTAGTTTATGTGAGCTGGTCGGATGATAACCGGGGATCAATCATGAAATACGGCATAGCCGATTCTTCAATTGTTAAGCTTAGCACTGAAAAAGGATATTATTACAGTCCGAAGTTCTCAAACAAAGGAGATAAAATTGTTTACAGAAAAGGAGTAGGAAATGATGTGTTAGGATATGCATTTGGAAAGAACCCAGGCATCTATATTATGCCGGCAAACGGAGGAACACCAAGTTTAATTTTGGACAATGGTATCCGTCCGGGATTTAATACAAATGATAGTCGTATATTTTTTCAGAGTACTGATGCAGGTAAAAAGGCACTTAAAAGCATGGATTTGAATGGTGGAACTATCCGAACTCACTACACCTCAACCTATGCAAATGCGTTTAGTCCGAGTCCTGATGGCAAATGGATAGCATTTACTGAACTCTTCAATGTTTACATCACTCCTTTTGCAAATTCAGGGATGTCACTAGATCTTTCATCCAACAACAAATCTCTCCCCTTAACTAAGGTTAGCAAAGATGCCGGAACCTATATCCACTGGAGTAAAGACTCACAACGATTAAACTGGACATTAGGCCCGAAATATTTTTCAAAGGATATTAACAATTCATTCGGCTTCCTCGCTGGCACTGATAAAACAACAAAACCAGACACTTTGGGCTTGGATATTGATCTTCGTTTAACATCTGATCTGCCAGAAGGAAAAATAGCAATTACCAATGCCCGGATCATCACAATGAAAGGTGATGAAGTCATTGAAAATGGTACAATTTTGATCGACAAAAACAAAATAACTGCAATTGGAACAAATTTAAGTGTACCTGAAGGCGCCAGAGTCATCAATGCCAGCGGAAAAACCATTATGCCAGGTATTATTGATGTTCATAGTCATTTAAGAGCCAGTTCAGATGGTGTTAGTCCGCAGCAAGACTGGAGTTATTATGCTAATCTTGCATTTGGAGTTACAACTTCACATGATCCTTCTGCCAATACAGAAATGGTATTTAGCCAGGCAGATATGGTCAGAACGGGTGCTATGGTCGGACCCAGAGTTTATTCTACCGGGACAATTTTGTATGGTGCTGATGGTGATTTTAAAACTGTTGTGAATAGTCTGGAGGATGCTCGATCTGCTTTAAGAAGAATGAAAGCCGTTGGTGCTTTTTCTGTAAAATCATACAATCAGCCAAGAAGAGATCAGCGTCAGCAAATTATGCAGGCAGCCAGGGAATTACAGTTAGAGGTTGTTCCTGAAGGTGGATCTACCTTTTTTCATAATCTGACTCATATTCAGGATGGACATACCAGTTTGGAACACAATGTGCCTCAGGTTCCCTTGTATAAAGATGTAAAGTCACTTTGGAACAAAAGCACAACATCTTATACCCCTACTCTAATTGTAAGTTATGGTTCTCAATCGGGCGAAAACTATTGGTACGACCGTACCAATGTATGGGAAAATGAGCGGCTCCTGAGTAATACACCAAGGTATATTATCGATTCAAGGTCGAGAAGAAGAACAACATCCGAATTTGCAGATTATGGCCATATCAAAGTTGCCAGAGCAGCAAAGGAACTATCAGATGGCGGAACTAAAATAAACCTGGGAGCACATGGGCAACTTCAGGGACTTGGTGCACACTGGGAGTTGTGGATGTTTGCACAGGGGGGAATGTCGTCCTTGCAGGCTATCAGAAGTGCCACATTAAATGGGGCAGAGCATCTGGGTATGGCAAAAGAGATCGGTTCACTTGAGAGCGGAAAACTGGCTGATATGCTTATTCTGGACGCAAATCCTCTTGATGACATCAGAAATACTGAAAAAATCAAATATGTGATCATCAATGGTCGGGTGTATGATACCGAAACGATGAATGAAACTATCAGTCGTGAAAAAGCCAGAAATTTATTCTGGTGGCAAATGAGCAGGTCTGAAAGCTATAGTATTCCAACGGGAGATGTTGAAACTTATACCTTCACTCATCCTGAATGTGATTAAAAAGCTGATTAAACGCAGACAGGGTTTTGAACCCTGTCTGCGTTTTTAAATATTCTGCGCAATAACAAAACCAGCCGACCAGGCCCATTGAAAATTATAACCACCCAGCCAACCGGTTACATCGACACATTCACCGCCAAAATACAAACCGGGCACCTTTTTAGCCTCCAGGGTTTTTGAGGATAATTCATCGGTTGCCACTCCACCCCTCATCACTTCGGCTTTATCATAGCCTTTATCACCTGCAGGTTTTACATCAAAATGATGAATGTACTGATCAATTTTCTGAATATCTTCCTTAGTTAAGGATGCCAGGTTCTTTTCTACTGGTAAAAATTTTGAAAGTGCATCCGAAAATTTCTTAGTGTACAGTTCAGATAATAATCCAGAGAGGATTTTACGGCCATTGATCAGTTTATTGGTCTGGATAAGGTCAGTAATCTTATCATTTGGTAATAAATCGATTGAAATATGCTCACCAGGTCGCCAGTAAGAAGAAATTTGCAGGATTGCCGGACCACTTAGGCCCCAATGAGTAAACAGTATATTTTCTTCAAAACTGATCCGGGCATTAGAAACCCTGCTGAATATTGAATTTCCGGAAAGCTGAGTATACCATTCAGCATCTTTACCAGTAATAGTTAGGGGCACGAGTGCAGGCGCTGTTTCGGTTATATTTATCCCGAATTGCCGTGCTATCTTTAGGCCGAAGTCAGTTGCACCCATTTTTTGGACAGGAAGTCCGCCTGCTGCAATTACCACCTTTGGTACCCTGATTTCTTTTAATTTCCCCGCCCTGGAATAGCTGATTTTAAAATCACCTTCTACGGTCTTCAAAACCTCTTTTACTTCAGCATTGCAAATAATTTGCTGCTCCAGATCATTACACAACGATTCAAAAACCCGTACAATATCTTTTGCATTATTGCTGACAGGAAATAACTGTCCCAATGTTTTTTCCTTCCCCAAAATACCATTTGCCTCAAAAAAAGCAATAGTATCATCCACTGTAAATTGCGAAAATGCAGACTTGCAGAAATGCGGATTTCCGGAAATAAAATTGGATTCTGCAGAATATAGGTTTGTATAGTTGCAACGTCCTCCGCCCGAAATCAGGATTTTGGCTCCAATTTTTTCATTTTTCTCCAGAATAAGGGTTCTTTTGCCAAGATATCCGGCCTGAACGGCACACATGAGTCCGCAGGCACCGCCACCAATAATTACAGCATCAAAATTATCTCCCATTCTCATTCAGGTGGTAAATATAAACGGATATCCTCAGGAAAATTTATTCTTCAATGCAGCCAGTTTAATCGCGATGTCGGTTTCCGGCGCAATTTGTTTCTCCCTTGGCTTTTTTACAATATTTACAGTGGCAGGCTTCGGATTAGGTTTTGGCTTTGATTCAGGTCTGTTCTCTGATTTCAATGAAAGTGCGATACGCTTTCTGCTTACATCGACCTCGGTTACCCTGACCATCACTTTCTGACTTACTTTTACGACTTCATTCGGATCCTTAATGAATTTATCGGCCATCTGACTAAGGTGAACCAGTCCATCCTGGTGAACACCAATATCTACAAATGCTCCAAAAGCAGTAATATTCGTAATGATTCCAGGCAAAGTCATTCCAACATGAAGATCGGTAATTGCATTGATACCTTCAGAAAAACTAAAGTCTTCAAATTGTTCCCTTGGGTCAAGACCCGGCTTTGCCAATTCCTTTACAATATCATTTAAGGTGAGCAAACCAACAGTTTCGCTGAAGTAATTCTGTAATTTGATCCTTTGACGAAGTTGTTCATCTTTCATCAGGTCCTCAACTTTGCAGTTCAAATCTTTGGCCATTTGTTCAACAAGCGAATAACTTTCGGGATGCACCGCACTACTATCCAGTGGATGTTCAGCATTCCGGATACGTAAAAACCCTGCTGCCTGCTCAAAAGCCTTATCTCCAAGCCGCGGAATTTGCCTCAATTCAGATCTTGTTTTAAATGCACCATTCTTATTGCGGTACTCGACAATATTTTGCGCCAGTTGCGGACCTAGCCCTGAAATATAAGCCAGAATTTGCTTTGAAGCTGTATTTAATTCCACACCAATCGAATTTACACAACTGATTACTGTATCATCCAGTGAGGCCTGTAATTGATTCTGATCTACATCATGCTGATATTGGCCGACACCGATCGATTTTGGATCAATTTTTACCAGCTCTGCCAATGGATCCATTAGACGACGGCCAATTGAAACCGCTCCTCTTACAGTAATATCCTTATCCGGGAACTCTTCTCTAGCGACATCGGATGCTGAATATATTGACGCTCCACTTTCATTAACCATAACTATAACAATATCAGTTAATTGTAGTTTTTTAACGAAAGATTCAGTTTCTCTTCCTGCAGTACCGTTGCCAATAGCAATGGCCTCAATTTTAAACTTTTCAACGAGAAATTTTATCGTTTTAGCAGCTTCTTTAACAGCCTCTGCACCATTATGAGGGTAAATATTGGTATTCTCGATAAGCTGACCCTGATCATCAAGGCAAACAAGCTTACAACCTGTCCTGAATCCGGGGTCAATAGCCATGATACGTTTCTGGCCAACCGGTGCTGCTAACAATAGTTGACGGGCATTATCTGCAAAAACCCGAATTGCTTCAGTATCTGCAAGCTTTTTCGTCAATAAACGGATTTCTGATTCCATGGAAGGTTTGATCAGGCGTTTAAAAGCGTCGGTCGCAGAAAGACGAACCTGTTCTGATGATGGATTAGATCCCTTTACAAATAAGTCATTCAGTATTCTGATTGCATTATCTTCCGGCACTTCGATATCCAGAGTAAGAATAATTTCCTTTTCGGCCCTTCTCAAAGCTAATACCCGATGTGATGGCGCGGTTTTTACAGGTTCAGTCCAGTCGAAATAATCTTTGTATTTCTGCCCCTCAGCTTCTTTCCCTTTGATTAGTTTAGAATGAAAAGTGCCCGCTTGTATGAAAAGTTCACGCATTTTACTGCGAAGTTCAGGCAGTTCAGACATAAATTCGGCAAGAATATCTCTTGCACCTGCCAGCGCATCATCGATACTCAATACCCCCATCTCTTCATTGATGTATTTTAAGGCCTCAGTATTTAGATCCCCGAAATTTTGGTTCATTATGAAATCAGCCAGTCCCTGCAATCCCTTTTCCCTTGCAACTGATGCTTTAGTCATTCGCTTTGGCTTAAATGGCAAATAAATATCCTCCAGAATAGTCATGGTTTCAGCTTCCATGATTTGCTTTTCGAGTTCCTGAGTAAGTTTCCCGAGTTCAGTCAACGATTTTAAAATTGCTTCCCTGCGCTTATCCAATTCCTCGAGCTGCTGCTTTCTATCACGAATAGCTGCAATCTGAACCTCATCAAGGCTCCCGGTTGCTTCCTTGCGGTACCTTGCGATGAAAGGCACCGTTCCTCCCTCTTCAAGCAATTCAATAGTTACTTTAACCTGCTTCTCGCTTACTGAAAGTTCACCAGCAATCTTTTTATATTTATTCAAAGTCATATTCAATCAGATATTCCCTGCGAATTTGATGCTATCTATTCTCATTTCAAAAAAAGCTTATCCACAATTTAGGATGATTAATCATTATTGTCCAATAAAACAAAATTTATTATTGATATCAAATTTGGTCCGCCTTTGCGGCGGAAGGGCACTTAATTCCCCTGCAGCCCGTCCGAATGGCTTCAGCCGGGCGGGCTGGGAATTAAGCAAAAGAGCCGCGGCTTCCCGGTAATTCATGAAAGGTTGCATGCCAACGCACTATCCCAAAGACCGTTCATATCAAATTGGATGAACCGAAGAACGATTCAATCCCCAGTGCCAGCAAATTCATAAAACAGTTTCCCTTCCATTCAAAATGCACTGCCGAGCATAGGGGTTGCGGATCATATCCGGAATGCATTCATATTGCACAACCCGCAAGACCAGCGAGACTTGTTTTATGAATGTGAGGTGGCCTTGTGACCAAAGGCACATAGGATTGAAGAAGGCTTTTGTTCCTTTTGGCCTTCAAAAGGAATTCGCCCCCCGGCAATGGAGGGATGCAAAGTTAAGTGGGATATCCAATTTGGAAATTAGCTAAACCATCAATTTGAAAAGCCTAAATCGAGATATACTGAATTTTGCTTACTTTAAGTAGACAAACATGAACTTATTTCAGAAATAACAAACCGTTTGAATACTTTAATTCAATTATTCTTAATTTTGATCAATGAATGAAACTTCTCAGCTAAGCGAGTTCGGCAAGATATTTATTTATCTGATCATGGGGGTTTTATTCGTTCTTTTTACATTTTTCATTGGTAAACTAGTCGCACCTAAAAAGCCTAATCCCGAAAAATTGACTTCCTACGAGTGTGGTGAAGAACCCTAGGGAAATTCCTGGATACAATTTAATTCGCGTTTCTAGGTCATTGCATTGGTTTTTCTGCTCTTTGATGTGGAATTAACTTTTATTTTTCCATGGGCAACAGTTTTCAGTCAGCAGGAACTAATAATTGCAGATCCATACTGGGGTTGGTTAAGCCTCATTGAAATGTTCATTTTTGTCGGTATTTTGTTGATAGGACTCGTTTATGTCTGGAAAAAAGGTGACCTGAACTGGATCAGGCCGGAGCTTTCTTTACCAGTATCACCTTCAAAGATCCCGCTTTCTGCTTACGAACATTTAAATGCTGAAAACTATCAAACAAAAGCATTTAATATAGATTCTGAGATTGCAATACCTGAAAGAAATGTAATTGACCCAGCGGTTTCATCCATAAAACCAGGATTTACCCCAAAATTTAAAAGACCTGCCTTGTGAGTTTGGAAATGAAAAATGATACCGGTTCGGTAATGACTGTTAAGGTTGATGATTTACTTAATTGGGCAAGGCTATCCTCACTATGGCCCATGAGTTTTGGTATTGCCTGTTGTGCAATAGAGATGATGGGTTCAATGGCATCAACCTACGATCTGGATCGTTTTGGAGTATTCCCACGTCCTTCGCCAAGACAATCAGACGTTATCATTATCGCGGGTACTGTAACATTTAAGATGGCTGAACGCATCAAACGTCTCTATGAACAAATGCCTGAACCCAAGTATGTGATATCTATGGGTTCATGTTCCAATTGCGGAGGACCCTATTGGCAACATGGATATCATGTAGTAAAAGGTGTTGACAGAATAATACCTGTTGATGTATACGTTCAGGCATGTCCTCCAAGGCCCGAAGCACTTATTGGGGCAATACTTGAACTGCAAAAGAAGATTGAGCAGGAGAGCCTCTTAAACAGCTGATTCAGGCTATTTAATCCATCCTTAGCCCTGAAATGATATTTATTAAAGTCCTTTCCAGAAATGAAACCTGCAGAAAATTGGATAATCTCAGAGATTTCGCCTAAACTTGCAGCAATATGAAAGCATTTTACGGAGACCTTAAACTTGGAATACTTGGTGGCGGCCAACTGGGACGCATGCTTATTCAGGAATCAATAAATTATAACATTACCACCTATGTTATGGATCCTGACAAAGAGGCTCCATGCAAGGATCTCTGCAGAAAATTTGTCCATGGTTCTTTAACTGATTTTGAGGCAGTTTATAATTTTGGTAAAGATGTTGATATTTTAACCATTGAGATTGAAAAAGTAAATGTTGACGCGCTTGAAAAGCTAGAGAAAGAGGGATTAACTGTTTATCCCCAATCCCGAGTAATCAGACTTATCCAGGATAAAGGAATCCAGAAACAGTTCTTTAAAGAGAATGACATTCCAACCGCTCCATTTCAGGTATTTGCTAATAAGCAGGAACTAATTTCTGCAAATGTTCCATTTCCATATATCCAAAAGCTTCGCAGGGATGGTTATGATGGCAGAGGAGTAAAAACGATAAAATCCACTTCAGATCTTGAGAAAGCTTTCGAAGAGCCTTGTCTGATTGAAGAACTGATTGATTTTGATAAAGAACTTTCTGTAATTGTTTCCAGAAATGAAGACGGTGAAATAAAGACATTCCCTTGTGTGGAAATGGAATTCAATGCAGAAGCAAATCTCGTTGAATTTCTGATCTCCCCTTCTACTCTGGATTTTGAAATACTTCAAAAGGCTGATCAACTGGCAATTAAGATCGCTGATGATTTAAAAATCGTTGGAATTCTGGCAGTTGAGATCTTCTTAACTAAACAAGGAGATATATTGATAAATGAAATAGCACCTCGCCCTCATAACAGCGGGCATCAGAGCATTGAGGGTAATTATACCTCCCAATATGAGCAATTGTTAAGGGCAATATTTAACCTGCCTCCAGGAGATACGCGGGCAATCAGTAATTCAGTAATGATTAATTTGCTTGGAGAAAAAGGATATGAAGGGGCAGCAGAATATGAGGGATTAGAAGAAGTGCTTGAACTGGAAGGTGTCTACATCCATTTATATGGTAAGAAAATCACTAAACCTTTCCGCAAGATGGGACATGTAACTATAATGGATGATGACCGGCAGAAAGCTATTGAAAAGGCCAGATTTGTTCAAAATAAAATTAAAGTAAAAACTTAAATAACTTATATAAATTATTTATATACAACAATATATCAATAAATTATTATGGCAAGTGAAGTGATTAAAGTCGGCATTATTATGGGCAGCAAATCTGACCTGGGCGTTATGCAGGATGCAGCAGAAGTCCTAAAAGAACTTGGAGTTCAATTTGAAATCACGGTGGTTTCAGCACATCGTACTCCAGAACGGATGTTTGAATATGCAAGAACTGCATCCGACAGAGGCTTAAAAGTAATCATTGCGGGTGCAGGCGGAGCTGCGCACCTACCCGGGATGGTGGCGTCCATTACACAACTTCCGGTAATCGGAGTTCCTGTCAAATCAAGTAATTCTATTGATGGCTGGGATTCAATCCTATCAATACTTCAGATGCCCAATGGGATTCCCGTTGCCACAGTGGCTTTAAACGCTGCTAAAAACGCGGGGATTCTTGCTGCTCAGATCCTTGGAACATCCGACACTGCCCTTTCTCAGAGACTTTTGGATTATAAGGAAGAACTGAAGCGGAAGGTTGAGGAAAGTGCGAGGGAAATGGAGGGCAATTGACAGTTGACAGTTGTCAATGGAGAATGGAGAGTTGAAAATGGCTCACCAATAACTGACCGGACACAGACAACTGGTAATAGAAATCCCTAATTCCACTTCGGATTTTCAGGAAAATTAGCAATATGGGCATATTTCGGTCCAAGGCCTATAACAACCTCTCTCCATAAGTTTTCTTCATCTTCAACAAAAATAACCTCGGGACTGTATTTATCGGTTACCAACCAGGAATTCTGATCGATTTCTTCATTCAATTGACCAGCACCCCATCCTGAATAGCCAACAAAAAATTTGATCTCTTCATGATTAAGTTGATTACTGTTAAAAAGAATCTTAATTGTTTCGAAATTACCTCCCCAATAGATTCCATCTTTAATCTTGACCCCACTATTGAGTTTGTCATAACAGGAATGAAAAAAATGCAGAGTATCAGGCGCAACCGGACCTCCGAAATAAACTGGAAAATCAGCTCCAATCAGATCAGGGATCAGATCATTCAGAATAAGATCACTTCGTTGATTTAAGATAAACCCAACCGCCCCCGTCTCTTCACATTCTGTAAGTAAAACAACAGACCTTTTAAAATTAGGATCAGACATAAATGGCTCTGAAACAATCAGACTTCCACTTTTAGGTTTAAGGGAACTAAGCATAGAGAAATCGGCTAAATATCATTTATTGTATTTAAAATTACAATTTAAATCTAATAATCATTGAAATGATAGAATGCAATCTGCAATTGCTAAATTTGTAATATAAGAAAACAAACCTTGTACCAAGCAAGTGAAAAATAATTAAAATGGCAGTAAAAAAAGAAACACTTGAAAACCTCCGTCAGGAATATATTTCTGAAAAACTATCCAAGAGAGATGTAGATAAAGATCCGATTAAACAATTTGGAAAATGGTTTAAAGAGGCCATGGATGCTGGCATTCATGAACCCAATGCTATGACTCTTGCTACAACCAGCATTGACCGTAAACCCAGTGCAAGAATAGTACTGTTGAAAGGATATGAAGAAAGGGGCTTTATGTTTTACACCAATTACCTCAGTGCTAAGGGAAAGGAAATGTCGAAAAATCCTGTTGTGGCGATTGTTTTCCACTGGGCTGAGCTGGCTAGACAGGTAAGAATCGAGGGTACTGTAGAAAAGCTAAGCAAAGAGGAGTCTGATCGTTATTTTCAAAGTCGTCCAAAACAAAGTCAGATTGGTGCTCTGGTTTCTCCACAAAGTCAGGTAATTGAAGATAGTGAAGACCTTGAAAGAGACTGGAAAGAAGCTGAAGCAAGATATGAGAATAAAACAATTCCCAAACCGGCATTTTGGGGTGGCTATCTAATAAAACCTCAGGTAATTGAATTCTGGCAAGGCCGTCCAAGTCGCCTGCACGATAGAATTGTTTATAAAAAAGCCGATAAAACCAGTTGGAAAATTGTGAGGCTTGCACCCTGATTTTTACCTATGAATTTTGATGAAATATCAGATCTGTTAAGGGATAAATTCGGGCAAGGTTTAATCACAGCTATTGAAGCCAATGGCTTACAACCTGCATTGCAAATAGATCCAGAGCTTATTGAGTAGGTTTGTGAAGAGCTCAGAGACAATAATAACACCTGGTTTGATTTTCTCAGCTGCCTCAGTGGAGTAGATCACGGGCTTGAAAAGAACAAATTTGAAATAGTCTACCATCTCGCTTCAATACCGCACAAACAACAACTTGTTCTCAAAACAATAAAAGAACACGACAGAAATAGTGGCAAGTTGCCATCCTTCCACAGCGTTTCAGAGGTCTGGCGGACAGCTGAATGGCATGAGCGGGAAGCATTTGACTTATTTGGAATTCATTTCAATGGTCATCCTGATCTTAGAAGAATTCTGCTTCCTGATGATTGGGAGGGCTTTCCACTACGTAAGGACTATCAGGCGGCAGAAGAATATAAAGGAATAAAAATTAACTAAGCTGAATTCCATAGAAAACAGAATTACCCTATGCAGCTTAATAAAACCAGATATGCTCAATTAACTGAAGGCCTCAAGCCGGAAGAGATGCTAATTAATATGGGGCCGCAGCATCCATCCACACATGGTGTTTTAAGGCTTGAACTGACCACTGATGGTGAGGTCGTGCAAGAAGTGATCCCTCATATGGGCTATTTACACCGATGTTTTGAAATACATTGCGAAAGCCTTACCTATTAGCAAATTATTCCCTTTGTAGATCGCATGGACTACCTGGCTTCCATGAATAATGATCATGCCTTCGTTATGGGTGTTGAACGTATGATGGGTATTGATAAAGATATTCCCAAAAAGTAGAATATATCCGGGTACTAGTTTGTGAGTTGAACCGCATAAGTTCACATTTCATTGCCATTGGAACCTATGGAATTGATATTGGGGCCTTCACTCCTTTTCTATGGTGTTTTCGGGATCGGGAGCACATCGTGAATATGTTGGAATGGGCATCAGGCTCGAGGATGCTGTATAATTATATTTGGGTTGGTGGGCTGTTCTATGATTTGCCAGTAGGATTTGAAGAGCGATGCTCTGAGTTTATAAGCTATTTCAAACCAAAATTTTCAGAATTAAATCAATTACTAACAGACAATCAAATCTTCATCGGAAGAACAGCTGGTATTGAGTGCTTCCGCTTGATGTTGCACTTAATTATGGTTGCTCCGGGCCAATGCTCAGAGGTTCAGGTTTAAAATGGGACTTAAGGCGTGTAGATGAATACTCTGTTTATCCTGAACTTGAGTTTGATATTCCTGTTGGAAATGGTGAAATGGGAAAGACCGGCGATTGCTGGGACCGCTATAAAGTTCGGACAGATGAGATTGCAGAATCAATACGGATTATTGAACAATGCCTTAAGAGATTGCAAAAGGAATTAAAACGAAGTCCCGAATTTGACCCAAGAGCCATACTTCCAAAAAAAATCATACCCAAAGAGCAGGATTTTTATATCCGGGCTGAAAATCCAAAAGGTGAACTTGGCTATTATTTTATTTGTGATGGAAAAACTAAAATTCCCAAACGCGTAAAAGCAAGGGCTCCAAGCTTTAATAATTTATCTGTTCTTCCCGAAATATCAAGGGGTGTTTTGATTGCAGATTTAGTTGCGATACTCGGATCAATCGATATTGTACTTGGCGAAGTAGACCGTTAAATTAAAAAAGGCTGAAAGAATCAAATTCCATCAGCCTTTTTTAACACAATACAAAATATTTTAATATACCTTAACCATATAAATATAAGGTTCCAGTTTCTTAAACTGATCTTTCCGGCTTAAACCTGCCAATGTATTCCTCTTATTTATAACTAATTTTTCCTCAAGGGAATCTTGTGGAATTGCCTCTATTGATTTAAGTATATAAGATGACTTTATTGCGAAAGCCGCACCATCTAATAAAGCTTGCTTTCCGTTTATAATCCCAATAATATTACCGCGGTTATCCAGTAATGGTCCACCGCTATTTCCAGGATTAACAGGTATTGAAACCTGATAAGCAACTGTATCTCCTGCGTAACCATTTTTTGCACTAACATATCCTTTACCTAATACCTGCTCATCTCTGGGAAATCCGATAGTAAATACATCTTCACCAACATCTGAAGGAGCCATTTTAAATGAGTACGGCAAGCTTGCCAACTTCTCAAAAGCAGGATCTGTAATTTGAAGTACTGCCAAATCATAGGCAGGATCAATGTAAATCAATTTAACCTTAAATGCTTCACCATCAGAGTTTTGTACATACACTGAATCAGCACCTTTAACTACATGAAAATTTGTAACCAGGTAACCATTGGTTGAAAGGGCAAAACCCGTTCCTCCAAACTCACCCGGATCTACAGGACCCTGAACTGGTTTATCATTAATATTCTTGATCAATGCATTCTGAGAACGTTTGATACTATTAATTTCTCTACGTAACAAATTGACATTCGTAGAGATGGATTTAGAAAAATAGCCGGTTGAAAGTAAAGTGGCGGAAACTGCTATAAAGGCAACTGATGCTGCAATAGCAGTATTGATACGATATTTCTTCCATAAGCGCTTTACCTTTGGGGCTTCTGGAGCCACATCATCCTTAATAGCCTGAATATCCAGAGATTCGTGAACAGCATTCATGTCAGATGAAAGCTTAACCCTGCTTCCATATTCAGACAAATTCAAGATAAAGTTTTGATGTTCAACAACCTTCATATCAAATAAAGGATCACTATTTCTTAATTGCTCAAAATCCGATAAGTCGGACCCAGCCAATTCTCCCTTGAGATAAGCTTCTATTTGATTAATTAATTCCAAATCACTTTTCATCTTCTTCTATTTAAGTTTGAAAAAATAGTTTTTTCAAACGCTGCAGGCATTTATATTTCTGAGTTTTGGCATTGTCCGCATTGGTGTAACCAAATTTCTCACAGATTTCCTGCATCGATCTGTTCTGTATATAATAATCTTCAATAATAGTTTTACAAGGTTCTCCTAATTGCTTAAGAGCTGATTCCATTAGTGCAAACTGTCTATCTTTTTCTTCATGCTTTTCAAGGTCCTCTTCAACTGCAATAATCTCAGAAAAGTCCTGAACGTTTCTGATTGTTTTGCTTTGCTCATTTAAACGTTTAAGCCATAACCTTCTGCATATAGAGTACAAAAAAGTTTTGAGTTTACTGTTCAGCTCAAAATTTCCAGCCTTTACTTTGTTGTAAAGAACGATGATAGATTCCTGAAATACATCCTTCGCATCATCTTCATTCCCATTGTTTTTAAGCACTAACTGAAGCACCATCGGGAAATAAGAAATGTATAAACGATTAAGTGTTTCTTTTGAATCATTCAATATCCCTAAAACCACCTCACTGTCTTCTGGAACTGAACTTATTACCGCTTTTTTCACTATTAATACTTTTAATCAGGAATTGTAACCCAATGATAGGGAAATAAATTTTTATTTTTTTTGAATAGCGTAGGGTTACCTTTTAAGCATATGAGTATTAACTGTAATTATTTATAAATAAATTAAAACAAAAACAATGAAAAATTCTTTCAAATTCGGTTTTTTAGCTTTAGCTATCTCTTTGTCAGTTGCTGCTTGTAACTCAACCAAAACTGAAGAAGCTGCTGTTGATTCAACTGCTGTTATGGACACAACTGTTGTTGTTGATTCTGTTGCTACATTAGATACAACTGTTGTTGTTGATTCTGTTGCTACAAAGTAATTAAACCAAAATTGCAATTGGCCCTCCCGGATATTATCTGGGAGGGTTTTTTATTTCTATGGATTAAGGTATACTAATCAAGAAATTAGATCTGAAAGTATTTCCCAATATCAATTTTCATCAAGGTCCGAATGATCATCACCTCCAAGACTATAATAATTGTTTTCTTCATCTTCCTCTCCTATCAGCTCATTGTCATCATCAAGCTCGGCTCCGGGTACATCAAGACCTTCATCAAGGCCCTGATTTGATTTATTTTTCCTTTGACTGGAAATTTCAGATTCATCGAAAGCCACCTTCTGATCTTTCTGAAAAATGTCTTCATCAGATGGGTAAACCGGATAGCCCGGAAGTTCATCTTTTTTTTCCCTTGAAGCGGGGCTCTGTTTGTTTTGATTCTTGTTCATCTGAAATGTATTAATAAGATAAAACGCAAAGGTGTAATAACATAGTATTAGAAGTCTTATTATGATTCCTGAAGAAATATTCCGGTAAGGTATGTTATACCTTATTGGGCTTAATATAAAATTTATCATTTATTATGATGAAGCTGGAAAGTTGAAGAATATATCATTGTGTTTTGAATCAAACAGAGCTAAAACAGTATAATCAACAAATAAATTCAAATAAAAAAAGCGGATCATGATAACATGACCCGCTTTAGAACATTTTCGAAATTAGTATTAAACTGCTTTGGGTGTCTTTCTAAACCAGCCCTTGATTCTTTTAGAGTTTGAATCTCCTAATAAAAGCATACAAGGCACCAGAACCAGGGTCAGAAAGGTTGCGAAACCCAGGCCGAATATCATTGTCCATGATAGTGGACCCCAGAAAGCAACATTGTCGCCACCAAAATATAGGTTTGCATCAAATTCAGTAAACAGGGTAACAAAATCCATATTCAAACCTACTGCAAGTGGAATTAAACCTAACATGGTTGCCGTAGCTGTAAGTAATACCGGAGTCATCCTAGTTCTGCCAGCTTCTATGATCGCATCTTTGACATCCATTCCCTGTTCGACCATTAATTCGGTAAATTCTACTAAAAGAATACCATTTCGAACTACAATACCTGCAAGAGCAATAATACCAACTCCTGACATGACAATAGACATTTCCATTCTGAAGATGGTAACACCAAGTAATACACCTATAATACTAAACAGGATCTCACTCAAAATAATTAATGGTTTAGTAATTGAGTTGAATTGAGTCACCAATATGATAAGGATCAGTCCCAGGGAAATCATTAATGCTGTACCAAGGAAAAGCATGGTTTCTTGTTGTTCTTCCTGTTCACCTGCCATATTTACTTCAACCCCGGGCGGAGATTTAAACTCGTCAATTTCAACTTGAATATTGGCTACTACCTCATTGGGGTTGTAATCACCCAAAACATTAGATGAAAGAATAATTATTCTCTTTTCTTGTTTACGTTTTATTCCACCATAAGTATTAACATAATCGATAGAAGCAAATGAGGAAAGTGGTACCTGGCGTATAATTCCTCCCATACCCATATCACGGTAAGTTACTTTCATATTCCGCAAAGCATCCAGATTATTTCTTTGACTTTCGTTTGCCCTTAAGTTGATTTCATAATCTTCATTTGCATCACGAAACTTAGAAACTTCTTTCCCAAAAATAGCAGTTCGTAAATCCATACCAATTTGTCCACTGGAAATTCCCTCACGATTAGCACGCTCACGATTAATATCGAAAATAATTTCAGGTTTGTTGTTTTGAAAATCAGATTTAAGTTCTTCCACACCTGCAATCTGACGGCTTTCGAGATAATTCTTCAGGCTTTCGGAGACTTTGACCAGAGAGTCAAGATTATCTCCAGTGATCTCGATACTGATTGGCTTGGCAGTTGGCGGACCTGATTGCTCCTGTGCAACAGTAATTTCAGCATCCGGAATTCCTTTTACAGCATCCCTAATTCGATCGAGGTATACCGAAGTTCTTTCACCGGTTCGCTTTCCAAAACTCACAAATGCTACAGTGACTTTTCCCATATTGGAATACTGCCCCTGATCTTCACTCTGCGGATCCGTTACTCCGATTGTAACATTTGATAGAACTGAGGAAACGTCCTTATTATCTCTGCCTACAACTCTGGTCACATTTTCTTCAACTTTTTTCACTACCTCATTAGTATATGCCTGATCAGTGCCTACCGGTAACTGAATGTAGACATAAACAAAATTTGGATCTGACTTCGGAAAGAATACTATTTTTGGAGGAACAACAGAGATCAGAAGAAGCGTAAGAAAAAACAATCCTACGGTACCCCAAAGCATAGTTCTGGGTCTCAATAAGGCCCATTTAAGCAATAATACATATTTTGCCTGAGCTCGTGGCCAAATTTTAGTTTGGAAATTCCTGATCGCACTGTTCAGATAAAAATGGTTAAGTAAGTAGAGTACTCCTATAAAAACTACCAGATTTCCGATTCCGAAATTGATTAAATAGCCAAATATGGCAACTCCTAAAAATATCAGCAGATTCTTTCTTACGCTTTTATCAAACGACGGCTTTTTAACAGAATGATCTTCAGGCTCCATGAAATCTACTGCAAACACAGGGTTGATTATATAGGCTACCAATAAGGAGGCAAGCAAGGTAATAATCAATGTCATGGGAAGAAAGAACATAAATTCTCCGATTACGCCCGGCCAGAATAACAAAGGGACAAATGGAGCAAGAGTTGTTAATGTACCTGAAAGAACGGGCAGGAACACTTCTGCAGCAGCAATTTTGGCTGCTTTTTTAATTGGTACCTTTCCGTTGTCGAAGATTCGGTGCGTGTTTTCTATAACCACAATTGCATCATCCACAACAATTCCAAGTCCAAGAAGAAAAGAGAACAACACCATCATATTCATCGTAAAGCTGAAGCCCATTATTCCTCCAAGGGCAGGCATTGCCATAAATGCAATAAACATGGATAAAGGCACTGACAAGGCAACGAACAAGGCGTTGGTTATTCCCATGAAGAACATCAGAATAACAGTTACCAAAATAAAGCCAATGATAATGGTGTTAATCAGGTCATGTAAGGTTATACGTGTTCTGTCAGATTGGTCACCTGTGACTGTGATATTAAGATTTTTAGGTAATGAGCTGACTTTCATTTCCTTAATCAATGCATTGATTTTATCAGATGCATCAATCAGATTTTCACCACTTCTTTTCTTAACATTCAAAGTGATTACATTCTTTCCATACAAACGTGCGTAACTTTCCTGTTCCTTAAATGAGTCCTTAACTTCTGCAATATCTCTAAGGTAAATGGCAGAACCGGTCGGGGTTTTAATAATCAGATTAGACAATTCCTGAGCACTGACAAATTCCTTTTTTACGTTCAGCGTTCTGCGAACTCCATCCATTTTAATGGTTCCACCAGAAATAGTGAGGTTTTCATAACCCACAGCACGCTCTATATCTCCAAACGAAATCTGAGCTGCGGCCATCTTATTAAGATCGGCGTTGATTTGTACTTCCTGCTCAAGAGCTCCCACAACATCTACACCGGAGATCTCCTTTAGGCTTTCTATCTGATCCTGAACTTCCTCAGCATATTTTTTAAGGCTTTTCAGATCATAGTCCCCAGAAATATTAAGGTACATTATAGGAAGATCCGAAAGGTTAATGTCCATTACATTTGGTTCATTCGGAAGGTCGGAAGGTAGATCCTGTCGCGCCTTGTCCACAGCATCCTTTACCCTCTGTTTAGCATCTTTGGTTTCGACATTTGTATTAAACTCGGCTGTAATTATTGAAAAATCCTGATAGGAATTGGATGTAATTCTTTTTAATCCTGAAGCAGACTTCAATTGCTTTTCGATCTGTTTAGTTACCAGATTCTCCATATTGGCTGGAGAAGTACCCGGATAAACAGTTTGAATAAATATTTTAGGAATTACAACTTCGGGGAAATTCTCTTTTGGTAATCCTACATATGAAAAATACCCAATTACTGCAATGATAACAGTCAGCACATATATGGCTGTCCTGTTTTCAATTGCCCAACTGGATGGTTTAAAATCTTTGTTAGTGTCTTCCATCTTATTATAAATTATGATGCTGCATGAGTAGTTAAAAACAATTAGTTGGCTTTAACTATGTCTCCCGGACTTAAACCATTGGTGCCGGCAATGATTACCTTGTCTCCTACTTTAAGACCAGAAATAATTTCCGCCTGTCCTTCAGAGATTTTACCTGCCTGTACATTTACCCGCTTTGCTTTACCACCATCTTCAACAAATACATAATCTCCATTTTCGGCTTTTTGTATTGCATTTACCGGAACAACCAATGCTTTAAGATTTTGGTAATCAATTATTTTGAGAACTGAAAGCATATTAGGCCGATATCTGCTGTTTGAAGGAAGCTTTATTTCAACATTAAAACTCCTCGATACAGGGTCTATGGTCTTTGAAGCGAATGTGATTTTTGTCGAAATCGTATCAGGAACATCAGGCAATATTACCTGAACATTGTCTCCCTGGTTAACACGGCTTGCATAAGACTCAGCAACCAAAGCCTTGGCTTTTAATTTACTGGCGTTAACCACTCTGATTCCTGACATACCTGGTGAAACTGCCTGTCCGACTTTAAGATCCATTGCATCAATAGTTCCAGAAATCGGAGATTTTATTTTAAACATCGAAACCTGGGTCTTTAAAGTCGCAATACGGCGCTGAGCTGCATCACGCTGGGTTTTTGCATTCAAAAACTGGACTTCTGTTCCAATCTTCTGATCCCAAAGGCTTTTCTGACGTTCATAAAGGGTTGTTGCAAGGTCAAGCTGGGTTTCAAGCTCAGAAATATTCTGACGCAAAACCTGATCATCTATTTGAGCCAGTATCTGTCCTTTAATTACATTTTGTCCGATAACTGCATATACAGCTGTTACAACACCCTGTGCTTGTGGATTTACCTGAACATTCTCTTCTGCATCGATTTTTCCCTGTACTTCCAAATAATTTTTGAAGGAAGTTTCTTTTAACTCCAGAACAGAAATATCTTTAACATCATCGGCAGAAGAAACACTTCCAACTTCGGCTTCAAGCTTCTCTATTTTTGAATTTAACTCTGTCCGCTCCTTTTTCAGGGCGTCAAGCTCAGATTTTTTATCAGTTGGTTTTCCTCCACATGATGCCAGAAAAATAACAGTTGAGATTAGTAATATTCTTTTCATTTGAGTAGTTTTTGAGTTTTTTAATAAACAATTTTCCCTAATGCCTTATCCATGTTAACCTTGTTGATTAAAAGATCATATAATGCATTGATATAGTTATTTTGTGCTTCTTTAAGAGCTGTTTCGGCTGTTGTAACTTCAATACTTGAACCAACACCCTGCTCGTATTTAATTTTTGTAACCCGTAAAACCTCCTGAGCGAGTTCCATATTCCGGTTCTGATTTTCGAGGGATTTCAATCCATTGCGATAAGTTGTTTGAGCCTGTTCAACTTCCAGGCTGATCCCATTTTTCAAATTGATAAGATTGTTCTGAGTTTTCAGAATTTCAAGCTTCGCATTACGAACCTGATAGAGCTTAATACCGCCAGAAATGATGGGAACCGCAAGACGGAAACCAATCACAGTTGTAGGGAAACTTCTATCAAATAAATTTCCAAAACTATTTGACTGCAAACTTTGTGAGGTGCTACCAAAAGCTGAAAAAGAGGGTAAAAACTGACTTTTATATCGCTTCAGATCAAGTTCATTCAACTTTTTTTGTGTTTCGAGCAATGAGTATTCTATTCTGTTTTTATATGAACTGGTATCTGAAACAGCGAAACTTTGAACCACCTGTAGTCCGGCAATAGAATCCTTTAGTGTCAGCTTACTTTGAATACTCATTCCCATTTGAAACTTCAATAGATTCACATTCAGATCCAGAAGCCTGATTACATTTTCACGCTCAGTTTCCAGATTATTATTAAGGACAGTCAGACGATCAACATCAATTTTTTCAACAAAACCATTTGTGTAAAGAGCTTTTGTATCATTCAATGATTTTTTGAGGCGAAGCAAATTGGCATCCAGCAGACTCAATTGCTCATTACTTACAAGTACTGAATAATAGGCTTTGCTTACCGCAACCGCTGTTTCAATACGGTTTCTCCTTAAACTCTTGCTTGATAACTCACGGTATGTTTTAGAGGCCTGTAAGCCAACAAGATAGGTCCCATCAAAAAGCAACTGATTCAATTCAAGCCCGAATGAAGATTGATATTTAACACCAAACTGCACCGGAACCTGGGTACCCGGCTGACCGAAAAACTCACCCGGCAATAAACTGGTGGGTACTTTTATAAAATCATTAAAGTTTAGGTTTCCGTTAACCTGAGGTAACCCGATTCCGATAGTCTGCTTGACTGTATTAGCTGCAATTTCTTCATCAAGTCTTGCATTCTGTATTGAACTTTGATTTTTCTGGGCGTATTCGATAGCCTCCTGCAGACTAAAATGGGCAACAGTATCAGTCAATTGTGCCTTGGCATTACTAATGCTAAAAAGACAGAAGATTAGTGTTAGGAATTTGTATTTCATAATAGATTATTCTTCTTCGATTATTTCTTTGTACTTATTAATTAATTTATGCCCTTTTAGAGTACAGATTCCGTACAGAAAATGTTCAGTCAGTTCAGACATTACCTGAATAATGCCATATTTACCACTTGTATACGTTGAATTTCCATTAAAGATCAGGTCAATTTGTTCCAATCTCATCTGAGTCAGAATATCCGGTTTAATATTTTCCCGGAAACAACCCTCCCTGATTCCACGTAACAAGTTTTCATGAATGGTCGCATAAAGGTGCTTCTCGCGGAATTCCTTAAAGTAAATCCATGCCTGAGGATGGTATTTTTGAAGATCATAAAATAATGTCGGGTTCATGTTAGATAAAAGCTCCTTCATGTTTGTTACAGCAAAAAATACTTCATGAACTGCATTTTCAGCGGTTTCAATATTTTCTTTGATCACACATTTCTGACAATTTAATTTCATGTCAATAACGATATTTACAATCTCATTTTTATCAGAAAAATGAGTGTAAATAGTCTTTTTAGACATTCCCAGATGCCTGGCAATATCATCCATCGTTACACTTTTAAAACCATACTGGCAGAAAAGCTTATCAGACTCAGAAATTATATACTCTTTTACTTCCAATTCACACCTCTTTTTTAATTCGGCGTAAAACTATGGAAACTTTTAATAATTCCAAAGTTTCCATAAAAAATATTTAATTTAACGAGGTCGGAGGTCGGAAGTCAGAGGTCGGAAGTCAGACCTCAGACCTCATACTCTCACCTCAGACAATAAATAAAAATCGTAAATTGCAAAAAAATCCCAGTATGAACTTTTCTCCATTATCTGCCATTTCACCCATCGATGGACGCTATCATAATTCTACACAGGAACTATCTTCATACTTCTCAGAAGCCGCATTAATTAAATTCAGGGTATATATTGAAATAGAATATTTTATATCGTTATGCGAAATTCCTTTACCTCAATTAAAAAAATTCGATAAAAGTAAATTTGAAGCATTGAGAGAGGTTTATTTACGTTTTTCTGAATCAGATGCTGAGGCAGTTAAACTGATAGAAAAGACAACCAATCATGATGTAAAAGCAGTCGAATATTTTATTAAAGATAAATTCAATGAATTGGGCTTAAATGAGTTTAAAGAATTTATCCATTTTGGATTGACTTCACAGGATATAAATAATACGGCTATTCCTCATTCTTTCAAACTTTCTGTTCATTCTTCTTATTTCCCCGCATTGAAGGAACTACTGGACCATATTAAAGGAAGGGTTTCTGAATGGTATTCAATACCAATGCTTGCACATACCCATGGACAGCCGGCATCGCCCACATTATTAGGAAAGGAACTTCAAGTTTTTGTGGAACGTATCGAAACCCAGATCGAACAACTGAAATCCATTCCATTTTCGGCCAAATTCGGTGGTGCTACCGGAAACTTTAATGCACACCATGTCGCGTACCCGAAAATTAACTGGACTGATTTTGCGAATAAGTTTGTGAATGAGCGTTTGGAATTAAAACGTTCTCAGTATACTACTCAAATTGAACATTACGATAATTTTGCAGCACATTGTGATGCTATGAAGCGCATAAACAGCATCCTGATAGATCTAAACAGAGACATCTGGTCATATATTTCAATGAATTACTTTAAGCAGCAAATCAAAGCCGGGGAAGTAGGTTCATCTGCCATGCCTCACAAAGTAAATCCAATTGACTTTGAAAATTCAGAAGGTAATCTGGGTTTGGCAAATGCTATTTTTGAACATCTGGCAGCAAAGCTTCCTATTTCACGACTTCAGCGTGACCTTACTGACTCAACAGTGCTGAGAAACATTGGTGTACCTGTTGCACATACCCTTATCGCAATCAAATCGACCCTGAGGGGTTTCAAAAAGTTATTACTGAATGAAGAAAGGATTCAGGCTGATCTTGAATCTAACTGGGCAGTGGTTGCCGAGGCAATACAAACTATTCTGAGACGCGAGTCTTATCCGAATCCTTATGAAGCATTAAAAGACCTTACCCGGACCAACCATCAAATCAATAAAAATACCATTTCTGAATTTGTTGACAAACTTGACATATCGGATGAGGTAAAAGAAGAGTTGAAAGCGATTTCTCCTTCCAATTATACTGGAATTCAAGCAGTCATTCATGTGTCATAACTTTACATCAGCAATTACAGAATTTAAAAATTACTAAATTTGTATATAAATCACGATTATGAGCACGGCAACTTCAACAACAAACGTATATACTGAAATTACTCCAAATCCTGCTACACGTAAGTTTTTGGTTAATAAACTACTTACCAATAACAGTATTGACTTCCCGAATAAGGAAAGTGCAGAGAAATCGCATTTTGCACGTGAGCTATTCAAGTTCAATTTTGTAACCGGCGTGTTTTTTGCAAGCAACTTCGTTACCATTACAAAATCTGAGACCTCCGATTGGCAGGACATTGAACCCATTCTGAAACAATTTGTAAAGGGAGCAGTTGAATCTGAACTTAATATCGTTGAAAAAGAAGAAGAACTGGCTAATTTTGAAGGTTCAGAAACCGAAATAAAAATACAACAGATATTACATGATTATGTTCGTCCGGCAGTTGAGCAGGATGGCGGTGCAATCAGCTATAGATCATTTAAGGAAGGTATTGTTACTGTTGAGTTACGAGGATCTTGCAGCGGATGTCCTTCATCAACAATTACCCTTAAATCAGGAATTGAAAATCTATTGAAACGAATGGTACCTGAAGTAACCGAGGTGGTTTCTGAAGCTTTATAAATAATAAAATTTTAACAAAAAGCCCCTCTTCAGATGTAACTTAGGAGGGACTTTTAGTTTACAGCTATCTGACGTCGGATGTCTGACGTCGGTGTCTGACTTCTGATGTCTGATGTCTGATATCTGATGTCTGATAACTGATGTCTTTCATCTGAGATCAGACACCTCAATCACTTAATGTTAGGTTGAATCTGAGCCCTTACTTCTTCTGCCCATTTTGATAAAACATCGCGCTCTACATCCGATAATCTTGCTTTAGCATGAATCAGGGTATATGATTTTAGCGGCATCTCTTCTTCTTTAATCATTTCGATAAGTTCCTCTAATTTATTATCTCCTTTTTTCGGGGTATAAGTCGCAAATTCAGAAAAATTCAATTCAGACTTACCTTCATTCACGTGATCTGCAAGCCACCATGCTACCGGCTGTATTTCGGCATACCATGGATATACTGTATTGTTTGAATGGCAATCGTAACATGCCGTGTGAATCAGTTGTTTTGTATTCTCTGATGCCTGATAATGGGCAAAAATATCATTCGGACTTTCGGCAAGCGATTGATTTTTCTCAGGCCTGAATAATTGAATAATAATAAATACCGCTAAAAGGGCAATCAGAATTTTTCTTGTAATCGACATAATAATTTGTATTTAGAATCAGTTAAATTTTTCTTCCAATATAAGTAGTAATTCAGCAGAGATAAACCCATTTGTTGCCACCATTTCCCTCCGTTCTATACTTTTATTTCCACCTGTAAAATCAAAAATATGCCCCCCTGCTTCCCTGACCAATACAATTCCGGCAGCAACATCGTATGAATTGAGATTAAACTCGAAGTAACCATCAAATCGTCCGCAGGCTACATAAGCAAGATCAATGGCAGCCGATCCAATTCTTCTGACACCATGGCATCGTTGCATTAATTCTTTTAAAACAGCCAGATATGCATCAAGCTTACCGAATTCATAATAAGGAAAACCGGTTGCAAGAAGTGTGTTCTCGATCCGGGATGCTTTTGATACAGAAATGCGTTTATTATTTAAGTATGCTCCTCCATTTTTATAGGCTGAAAAACATTCATCTCTGTTTATCTCATAAACCACGCCAAGAATTAGTTCATCGTCACATTGCAAGGCTATACTGATTGAATAAGTTGGAAGTCCGTGAATAAAGTTCGTTGTTCCGTCGAGCGGGTCAATGATCCAATCGTATTTTTCGCCTGTGATGGTGGTAGTTTTTTCTTCAGTAACAAATCCAGCTTCAGGAAGCAATAACCTAAGGCCTTTAACCAGAGCTATTTCTGCTGTTTTATCAACATAGGAAACCATGTCATGAAGGCCCTTATACTCTACTTGCTCACGGTCAAAAACCAAAGCTTCTCTGCGAATAAATTTCCCGACTTCTTTTGATATTGAAATTACTCCATCAGTAATTTTTGAAAGATCCATGTATCAGGATTTTATTGGCATTGAAAATTTAGCAGCATTCTTTTGCGACCAGAATATTCCGAAAATACCCAGTAAAATGAGAATGGTAGAAATCATCTCGGCTTGAGTAAATGCCAAACCAAAGGCATGGTATTCAGAATTTACACGGATACTTTCAATGAGAAAACGCTCTAACCCGTTAAATATCAGGTATAAAGACCACATGATGCCCGGGGTTTTAATTTTATGCCTGAATCCCCATAAAAGCGCAAATATGAACAGACCCATTACTACCTCATAAAAAGGCGTAGGAAATACCGGCAGAGGTAATTCATTACAAAACGGGCCAGTACAACCCGGAATTGGAATCCCACTGTTTACCACGTTATGCGGATATTTAAAAGCCCATACCCAATCAGGAGCCCAGCTTAACCATGATGGTTTTGGAGCAATATTTTCTATTCCCCAGTCGCCATCACCTGACAATTGACAACCTATCCGGCCAACAGCATAAGCCAACATCATTCCCGGTCCGGCGATATCAAGCATGTGGATCCATTTGATACCATTTTTATTGGCATGATATATCACTGCAGCCCCGCCCATAATCAAACCACCGTAGAAGGTTAAACCACTAAACGATAAGAGCCCACCAATCGGGTCCTGAACAAAATCATCCCAATACTCGAGATTATGAAATATTTTGGCACCCAGAAAACCCCATATAGCGGCCCACATCAACAGTGTACCCATAATCTGGTAAGGATGAACCAGTTCTTTTACAATTTTTGGCTGACTAAGTTGCTCTTTCTTCTTTTCAGTATATGCCCAGTAAATAAATAGACCAGCTAAAATTAATCCACCAAGAAAACTTCCCTTTGCAGATAAAATAAAACTCTGAGGGTTAGCCACAAAAGCGGAATAATTTAACAATCCATCCAGAAGTTTATATCCCACCAGAAATCCAAATATTCCATTCAATATCAGTTCCTGAGTACTTGCTGGCTCACCTACCTTGACTTCACGGGTAAAAGGTAATACCAATCCCAATTTTTCCTTTCTTTTAAACTCCTGTGAAAGTGCCCAGTAACCGGCTGCAAAGGCTATTGCTACGAAAAATCCGAAGGTCTGAATAGGTAATGGCATATTGATACCAGTTAAATATTCAATGAGGTATGTTATTGTTGGAAACATAGGCTAAATATACAATCTTGTTATAATTTACAATGTTAATAAAAAGCTAAAGAATTAAATCGGGACCCAGAAATCCAATGAAGTAGACCGAATGATCAATGGAGAAAGGTTTCAGCCATTTCAGTAATTTCCATATCACCATCAGAGGCAATATTTTGTAATTTCATCTGGCGCATCTCATTGATCAACAAAGGATCATACGGAGCCTTCACCTTCACATAATTTCTGCTAAAACCATGCATAAAACCATTTTTATGATCAGCTTCAAAAAGCACCTCTACCATTTTACCTAACTGACTTTCGTAAAATGCGCGGCGTTTTTTCTCAGAAAGAATATGCAGCATTTTACTTCTTTCGGATCTATGTGAACCGGGTACAGAACCCTTCATCTGAGCTGCGTCCGTATTTTCACGCTCTGAATAAGTAAATACGTGTAAGTAGGAAACATCCAGTTCATTCAGAAAATTATAGGTTTCAATAAAGTCTTCGCGGCTTTCGCCCGGAAATCCAACAATAACATCAACTCCGATACAACAATCCGGCATTAGTTTTTTTATTTCTGCAATCCTGTCGGCATAAAATTCCCTTTTGTACCTCCGGCGCATCAAACCCAAAATTTTATTATTGCCTGATTGAAGGGGAATATGAAAGTGAGGAACAAATTTACCTGATGTGGAAACAAATTGGATGATCTCATTGCTCAATAAATTAGGTTCAATCGAAGATATCCGAATTCTATCTATCCCATCAACCTGCTCCAGAGCTTTGACCAGATCAAAAAATTTATCCTCTCTTTGGCCATTTCTAATACCAAAATCGCCAAGATTTACACCAGTAAGCACAATTTCCTTCACGCCCGAACGGACGATTTCATTCGCCTGCTCAATTACGTTTTCAATAGAATCACTTCTGCTGGCTCCCCGGGCAAGCGGAATGGTACAAAATGAGCAGGTGTAATCACAGCCATCCTGTACCTTCAAAAAAGTGCGGGTTCGGTCTCCGTATGAATAGGAGGGTATGAAGTCTTTTGTTTCGCAAATATTCTGATTGAATACCTGCGCTTTGTCATGCTTCGTGAGATCACTGATATATTCTATGATTCTGAATTTCTCGGCGGCTCCCAGCACAATATCCACTCCGGGTATTTCAGAAATTTCCTGTGGTTTTAGCTGAGCATAACAACCAACAATCGCGATATAGGCATTCGGCGAATGTTTTAAAGCCTCTTTTACGACTTTCCTGCACTTTTTATCAGCATGATCTGTTACAGAACAGGTATTGATCAGGTACACATCCGCTTTGTCTGTAAACGATACTGTATCAAAACCGGCATCATTAAACTGACGTCCGATTGCGGAGCTTTCTGAAAAATTTAGCTTGCAACCTAATGTGTAAAAGGCAACCTTTTTATTCATAATAAAGTGCAAAGATAAGGATTAGGGAATTGAAAATTGAGAATTGAGAATTGAGAATTAAAAGTACCAGTGATATTGTAGTTAGCTGAAATAAGACCTGTGAATTTACTCAGGCGGTAATTATTAAAATTCGCCTTCACAAAAAACTTATGAATTTTTACCCCACTGATAGGAATCATGATCAAAACCAACTAAATCTATTACTCTGTTAATAACAGTCCCGGCTACTTCATCAATTGTTTTAGGAAGGCTGTAAAATGAAGGAGTTGCCGGACAAATTATCCCTCCGGCTTCAGTTACAGTTTTCATATTATTGATGTGAATCAGGCTATATGGGGTTTCCCTGACCACCAGGATCAATTTACGTCTTTCCTTAAGAATAACATCCGCAGAACGCGTAATCAAATCATCAGATACACCACTTGCCACACGACCCAATGTCCCCATAGAACATGGACATACAATCATCGTATCAAAACCCGCAGATCCTGAAGCAAAAGGAGCCATAAAATCTCGTTTGTCATAAAACCTGAAATTGTAGGATGAATAGTCCTTATTGCCGAGTTCATGTAACCAGACATCTTTGGCATTATCAGACATGATGATACCAATTTCGGAAATCTGATCCTGCAGATTTTTTAATTTAGCAAATAGAACTTTTGCATAAATTGAACCACTCGCTCCTGTTACTGCAACGACAATCTTCTTCTTACTCATTGGAATTTTTATGATAAACCGCACCAATACAGGTGTCTGATTAATTTGCACTTATCATGAGAAAGTATCTCTTTTTTCAAAGCGTCAAATTTCACGACAAATATCAATCATTTTAGCCGGAATATGACACTAAACACAAGATTCCATGCCCGAATTCTGCCATGAGGAAGTAAAAAAAACATCAATATTCGATTGAATCACCTAAGGTGCTTACAGATGCTGTATGCTTGACAGTCACCTTGGTTTCATGGGGAAATGTATAATTAAAAACCCGGTCGAGAGAATTATTGTTCCCTCCTTTTCTTTACGGAATATTAATTATCTGTGCTTAAATTTCATTTTTGCCTTCTCCCTTGAACTGTAATTATAATCTTTAGCATTACTTTCCTTTTTGGGATGAAATGCTGCACCACTAAGCGTTTCAGTATCCTCACTAAGCTTTGTTGTCTTAATAGCCTTTTTGGGTTTGTCTTTTTCAATGATAAGATCTTCAGGCAGCTCTGCAATTGGTAGGATCTTACCAATAGCCAGCTCAATCTTCCTAATCAAAGCAAGCTCAATATCCGTTGAAAAACTGATGGCCATTTGTTCGGTTTCAGCATTTGACTTACTCTTCACTATCCTACCTACAAAAGTCTCGACATCTACAGGTATTTCAAGGTGAAAAATAAAAGGAATTCCATCGAGCTGAATTGAATCTTTCAGATCATCTGCGATCAGCAGTATTCTGGCATCATCTGTTTGCTTAAAATCATCGATCAGATCAAAGCCGGGATGATCAAAGAACAAAGGTTTATAAATCGCAATATCCTTGTCGAGGTATTTGAAAAGACTCTTGAATACCTTTTCTGCAGTAAGCCTGGTATTGACGAACACAACTGCTTTGCTAAATACATCCTTATCCCTAAGGAGAAGATTAAGCAAATTTACTTTTGTCTTAAAATCCGGAACTTTATAGAGTAATTGTTCAATAGTTTCTAATTTGGGTTCACCAAGATCATCCACTTCAATCAGGGCGGGCTGATTCATGAACTGATCGATCAAAAGATGCAGTTTATCATGAAGAACCTCAGTAAATACGAGATGCTGGCATTTCACAATGCTTCTGGCAAGTTCTGCTACAGGCAATTGCATCCCACGTTTAACGATCTCTGCAGCATCATCCACAATGAACATGAGAATTTTGTTGAGGTTCAATCCCAGCTTGAGATAGATCGCTCTTGCCCTGTCGGGAGTGGCAACCACTATATCAGCACCATCAGCAAGTGCATCCATCTGAGACTCCATCCCTCCTTCGGAATATAATCCCACTATCCGAATGGTCTGATTTCTGTTCAACAGTTCAAACCGCTTAATGACTGCCAATACATGATCCTTATCCGGAACCAGAACCAAAGCCCTTGGAGCTTCTTCCAGCCCATATTTTAAGCGCATCAAGGATCCCAGAACATAAGCTGTTGTCTTCCCTGAACCTTCAGGTGCCACTGAAATCACATCCTGTCCACCCAGAATACGTGACATCGTTTTAAGCTGAATTTCTTTGGGACCTAAATAACCTGCATCGGTCATCGCTCTGACCAAGGGCTTACTCAGCTTTAATTTCTCTAACAAGACCATGCAAACAGATTTTTTATTTTTGAAATGCAAAGGTAGTGGTTAGTATTGAGTAGTTAGTATTGAGTATTGAGATATTATAGCCTATAACGATTTGCGGCATGGGGTTGTACGAGTTTTCGGAGAAGTATTTGTCGGCAAGACAAATGGATATTTGGAAACCCACACTCCATTTTTCTTGAATGCCCGCTTAACGCCAAGCCCCTATTATAGGTAGTGCTTATGTCTTGTCGTTTGTGTATCCTCCTAAGAACTTGTGACCATTAAAATGAACCATATGGTCAGCTTTGTCTGCGGTCCAGACTTCAGATAGCACCAAAACTTACACGGGAAGCGCATTAGCGCACAGTAGGATCCCAGAAAACGTTATCGGCATTTTCATAGCCAGTTACAAAAGCAAATGGCTGAATAACCATTTGCTTCGCAAATTTAATTATTCAGCCATTTAAACTGATGTTGTACAACGGCCACGAAAATCCGGGGCTTTTTTCAATTAATATTTCTTGATTCTAAAAATTAAGCTTCTTCCGGAGCAGCATCATCAGATGCTTTTTTCTTTGCAGGAACTTTCTTAGTTACTGGTTCTTTCTTAGCAGCAGGCTTTTTAGCCGCTGGTTTAGCTACTACTTTCACTGCTTCTTCGATAAGTTCAGCCTTAGGAGCTGCTGCTTTCTTAGCTTTTGGAGCAGCATCTTCAACTACCACTGCAACTTCTCTTGGAAGAATAGAAACATATGATTTGTTATCATATCTCTTTCTAAACATTACTGTACCATCAATCAGTGCAAAAAGGGTATGATCTTTACCAATACCAACATTTCTGTCAGGATGATGCTGAGTACCGCGCTGACGCACGATTATATTTCCTGCAATTGCTGCCTGACCACCGAAGATCTTAATACCCAAACGTTTGCTATGTGATTCGCGACCGTTCCTGGAACTACCGGCTCCTTTTTTATGTGCCATGTTATTTTATATTTTATGAATTGTAAACAATTCAGGATTTTAAACTTAAACTAATTTTAATCGTTTTGAATTAATAGTTACAACTTATAAAGAAATGCCTGTAATTTCAATCTTAGTGAACATCTGACGGTGTCCATTTTTCTTTTTGTAACCTTTACGACGTTTTTTCTTGAAAACGATTACTTTTTCACCCTTTAAATGAGACAGTATTTTAGCACTCACTTTGGCTCCTTTCAATGCATCAGCACCGATTGAGAATTTACCATTGTTTTCAGCTAATAATACATTGTCAAATTCAATACTAGCGCCTTCTTCTCCCTGTAAACGGTGTACAAAAAGAT
>CAYHGN010000015.1:39505-41045 GCA_964356005.1 uncultured Sphingobacterium sp. | reverse complement strand
TTGTTATTATTTGAGTTTGATTTTTCCTAAAACAATAAAAGGAGACCTTTCGATCTCCCTTTATTGATCATATAGCTAATATACAAAATGAGACATTGTTTTCATATTGCGATCAGCTTTATAACGTATTAGTTACTTTGACCGGTACCGGGACCAACATCCCACCACATTCTGCCCTGTAATAAATCAATCTGTTCTTCAGAATAATTCTGACGTTTGATTGCTTCAAGGTAGTTATCATTATTTACGTTACGCTCGGCAATTGGCAGAGAGAATCTTCTCCACATTTTACCGGCAGTTACGTTACCCGGATAAGCGACCTTATTACCACTAACGGTCCAGTTTGCATAATTGAAAACAGGATATTTGGTACGACGCCAGTTTGAATATACCTCATAATCATTTCCCAACAATGAAACCCATTTCTGTGTTGAGATAGTTTCAATCTGCTGAGCTAAAGTACCTGCAACAGGATAAGGATTTGCAGTCAAATATGCATCAGCCTGAGCAGTGGTAATTACTCCTGAATGAGGAGCCACACTTGGCCATAATGTCCATTGAGCCATAGCTGCACGAACGCCATTATCATAGGCAGCCTGTGCCGTTGATCCTACACTCCACCCTCTGGCAGCAGCTTCAGCAATGATCAGATAAGCCTCTGCTGGAGTCATTACAAGAATTGGTGAACCTCTGTCGATGTACAACAAAGAAGGCTCTGAATAGGTATCAAAGTCAGTAGGCTTTACATTGACACTTCCATTAATCATACCACGCTGAGTGGCAGGGGTATTATTGGCAGTATAAGTACCTCCTCCAGGGACCCAAACAACAGAAATAACCGGTAAGCGGGGATCATTGGTATTTTTTAAATGATCGATAAATTTACCTGCCCATTTACTACCTTCCACGTTATCACCACCTGGACTTGTAAAATCACCTGCGATGTAAGTATTTACACGCGGATTCATTTGTCCGGTTACATTTGCATACTTAATATAAGCGATGTCGCCAAAAGCGGTCATCATACCGCCTGCTACTGCTTTCTCTACCCATGATTTAGCCGTTGCCGGTTCGATATCAGACATGCGCATGCCCAAACGAGCCATTAAGGTATAACCAAATTTTTTCCATTTGTCCACATCACCTTTGAAGTAAGGATCAGCATTTCCAAACACATTTGGTTTGGTTGCATCCATAGATTTCAAGGCATTTTCAAGATCAGTCAGCATAGCAGCATAAATACTTTTTTGAGTATCGTATTTAGGCTTCAATACATCCAAACCTTTCATCGCTTCTGAATAAGGCATATCACCCATCAAATCTGTTTGCTGGTGAAAGGCCAGGATTCTAAGGATCTCAACAGCCGCACGTTTATTTACGTTTTCTGCACCAGGAATCTCCTTTGTCAATTGTAACAAACGGTTCCACTGCCCGGTATAAACACCGAAACTACCCCCGGTTCCATTGAAATTATAAAATTTATCACCGGTTGCAGGTACTTCCTTGTATGAAGAAAAATACTGTAAACCTTGCCCTAATG
>CAYHGN010000015.1:0-39495 GCA_964356005.1 uncultured Sphingobacterium sp. | reverse complement strand
CACCCGGGCCACTTGCTAACACAGCAGCGGTAAAAGAATATTCAGGAATTACGTACTCTATTGCATCGGGGTTCTTGTTTAGGTCCGTTAGCTTTTCGGTATTACACGATTGCATCATTGAAACCACAAGAACTGCTCCGGCCGCATATATCAATTTTAAGAATGTCTTTTTCATGTTCTTAGATTTTAGTATTAGAATCTTAAATTCAGGTTAAAGCCAATATTTCTGGTTCTAGGCATGGCCACACCCTGGCTTCCCTGTGCATTACCCACAGTTTCCTGCATTTCAGGATCAATTCCAGCTTCTTTAATACGCTTGTCCTGATAAAGAGTAGCAAGATTCAAACCGGTAATACCAATAGAAGCTGCCTGAACTCTCATGAACTTAAGTGCACTCACAGGAAGACTGTATTTTAATACTGCACGACGCAATTTGATAAAATCTGTTTTGTAAACCCACATACCCGGATAAGCATTACCAAAGTTATTGTAGTAAGTATCCAGAGTAGCCACATCCCAAAGTTTGGAAAATGGTGCGCCTGCAGCTGATACTCCGGTGACAGTTAATCCTGCTTCTCTTCCAGGAAGAGTTTGAGGAGTATGCCCAAAACGGGTAGCATACTGAATCAGGTTACTGTAACCAACTGCACCAAATTTTGAATCAAGATCAACAGTTAAGCTGAAGCGTTTGTAACGGAAGTTGTTTCCAAGACCCATCAGGTACGGAGGGTTACCAACACCTATATCCTGAAGTTCCTGCACTTCATAACCGGTAGCTGTATTGTAAACCTTGTTACCATTCGCATCTAACTTCATTACATTGGCTCTAACAGTAGAATATGGCAAACCAACAGCATTGATCATTTGAGGACCTCCAATTGCACCACCTAAGGTCAATGAAGTAATTCCTTCTGCGAGTTCAACGATTTTACTCTGGTTATATCCAAAATTATAATTCACGTCCCAGGAGAAGTGATCCTTTTTAACCGGAGTGCCTGACAAACTAATCTCCCAGCCTTTATTGGTAACCAAACCAAGATTTCTTCTACCTGCTGCATATCCTGTTGCACCTGAAATAGGTGGAGAAAGAATATCATTTCTGGTTCTTCTTGAATAATAGTTTACATCTAATCCAATACGGCTGTTTAACATTTGAAGCTCAAAACCACCTTCAATAGTAGCCACAGTTACCGGGCGAATATTAGGATTATTCAAAACGTTAGGATTACTTAATGTTGGAAGACCATAAGCATTAACAGTGCTTACTGCATACGTTTGATTGATACTACCTGCGTTTACAGTTGCACTACCTACCTCAGCCCATGACGAACGCAATTTTGCATAGTCAATGAACTTAGGCATTTTAACAACCTCAGAAAGTATAAAACTAGCACCAACGGATGGATAGAAAATTGAGTTAAATCCGGGATTTAATACAGAAAACCAATCCTGACGGCCTGTTACAGTTAAATAAAAGAGGTTGTTATAATCAATGTTCGCTTCTCCAAAAACTGAATTTGTACCACCAGATCCGGTTCCGTCCAAGGTCGTTGCTCTGTAGCTTACCAGATCTCTGTTAGCAAGATTTGATACACTATAAAAATCAGGAACAACCCATTGAGTTCCGTTAGCAGTACTGCTTCTGTTTGCATCCCGTTCACTTTGTGCACCGGCAAGAATGTTCAAACCAATCTTATCCTTTAGAAACCTTTGATTGTAATTTACAATACCCTGAAAGTTAGTCTTATCAGTTTGTTCAAGTCCAGATGCAAAATAACCAAGAGGAGTAAATGCATTTGTTTTAGGAACATAGAAAGATTCGGTATAATAATTAAAATCTCTTGCTACAGTACCCTTCACAAACAAATTAGGTAAAATATTTGCCTGAACACTTGCGCGGCCGATTAAGCCCTGGCGTTCATCTTTATTTCCTGATTGATAAGCCGCATAGTACGGGTTAATTGCAGCCGGAACCGGGTTCCACTCAAGTTCCCTTCCAGTAGCAGCATTAATTCCTGGTTTATCAGGGTTAGTGCCTCTCATATTCCGAACATCAACTGTATTCGCAGCGAGGTAAACCGGCCATGCAGCGTTAATCTCTGCGTAACCAACATTTGGTCTGTTTGTACCCGAAACTACATTGTATTGAAAGCTGGATTCAATAGTTAAGAAATCATTCTTACCCATTTTACCACTTACATTCAGATTAGCAGTTTTCCTCTTAAAATTCGAGTTGGGCTGCTGATCCTGAGCGCGAAGATCGCTCACGGACAATCTCATCCTTAATTTTTCGCTTCCTGCATTGAATGCTACGCTATTGGTAATATTCGAGCTTGTCTCATAGAAGTTTTTAATATTATCCTTTACGTTAAATGCAGAATATGGACGCGAAACTCCATCAAACTGCAAGGCCATACCCCCATCAATTTTTGCACCATAAGAGAGACGACCTGAACTTAATCCTGCGGCGGCGTTTGGCGGTTTCACTCCGTCTTGCCCTTGCCCATATTCATACTGGAAATTAGGAAACACTGAAGGAGAACCAAAATTTGCATCTGAACTAACTTCAATACCAACACCTTTTTGTGCAGAACCTTTCTTGGTTGTAATCAGAATTACACCGTTTGCAGCTTGTGAACCGTAAAGTGCAGCAGCTGCACCACCTTTCAATACAGAGATTGTTGCAATATCATCAGGATTCATTCTAGAAATACCATCTCCACGGTCAACGTTCAAACCACCTGAACTTGTGGCCGGTCCGCGGTTACCGTTATTAATTGGCATACCATCCACAACATAAAGGGGCTGTTGGTTACCATTCAATGAAGTATTACCACGAATAATTACACGACTGGAACCACCAGCACCTGAATTAGCCTGAGTTGCATCCACACCGGCAATTTTACCGGTCAGGGAATTAGCCAGGTTATTCTGACGGCCTTCAGTAATTTCACTACCAGGAATTTCCTGTACACCATATCCCAATCCTCTTTTTGCCTTGGTAACACCAAATGCTGTTACAACCACTTCGCTTAATGCCTGACGGTCTTCAACCATGGTTACATTGACGCTGGTTCTGCCATTTACAGCAACTTCCTGAGTAACATAGCCGATGTAGGTAAATACCAAAATCGCATTATCAGGAGCATTTAAAACGAAATTACCGTTTACATCTGTTGATGCACCGGTATCAGAACCTTTTACCCGAACACTTACACCAATCAAAGCATCACCGGTAGCGTCGATTACCTTACCACGAATATCTGCCCGTTTCTGCTCAATATTGAAATTAGAAACCTTAACTGATGACTGGGCATTTAGTGATTTAAAATCAGCAGTATTAGGAACTAAAGAAAATTTAGAAGTCTGCTCCAAAAAGCGTTCATCCCTTCTTTTCAGAATAATTGTATTCTCTGTAATAGTATAGGTTAATGGCTGGTTTTTAAAAATCTGATCCAGAACTTCTTCCAAAGAAGAATTATTCGCTTTCACAGTTACGGGAACTGTATTTCTCAGCAATCTGGTATTATAGAGAAAATCATAACCTGTTTGTTTTCTGATTTCAGTAAAAACTTTATCCAGGTTAGAATTTTTTTCATTTAACGTAACATTTTGCGAGAAGCCCTTTGCATTTACCTGCAAAAAAGCAACTAAAATTAAAATGGTAGTTAGCTTCATAATTCGTAACGTTTGATTCGAGACCATTTTCAAAAGTCTCATGCCAGTAGGTAAACCGGCTTTGTTAATGCAGGTATTACTGCATTCACTTAGTAAAACATTTTTCATATTTTTACATTTTAAAATTGTTTTGGTTAATTAATTAAAATTTCGTGCTCACGGAATTTAATACAAGAAATTAATCTGAAACATTTTCCGTCCCGGGGCGCAATCCGGGGCGGTTTTTTCATTTTAATCCCTTTAATAAAATTAGCTGGTATCGGTTTTCATCATATTATTTGGGTTAAGATTTATGGCATTGATTTAACTTTTAATTTCTTTCCTTTTACAGTGAACTTCACTCCTCCGCTTTCTTCCATTATTTTCAGAACCGCTGAAATCTTCACATCATTAGATATAAAGCCTGTGAATTCATCGGTCGGGATTTTACCTTCATAGACCAGTTCAACATCATACCAGCGTTCAATTTCACGCATTATTTCCCTGATTGGAGTATTTTTGAATTTAAAGTAGCCATTTTTCCAGGCAACAGCCTTTTCTGTATCAGCATTCTCTATCCTTATTGCCGAATTGCTGGATTTAGTTAATGATTGTTCTCCCGGCTTCAATAGTCTGGTATTTGAAATTACATTAGGCTTGGAATTGAGTATAACTTTAACGCTCCCTTCTAATAATGTAGTTTTAATATAATCCTCATCATCATAGGAGTTTATATTAAAATGTGTACCCAGTACTTCTACGATCTGATTACCACTTTGCACACGGAAAGGAATATTTTTGTTAGGTGAAATTTCAAAATATGCTTCTCCTTCAAGCTGTACCTTACGTTCATTCCCGGCGAAGGTGGTTGGATAACTAAGAGTAGATGCTGAATTTAACCAAACCTTGCTCCCATCTGGTAAACGAACCTGATATTTACCTCCTTTAGGGGTTTGTATGGTATTGGTTACTGAACGATTTGACATAAATTTAGACCTATCAATATTGTTCTTCTCATAGACAATCTGTCCGTTTTCTGTTTTAGTGATCGCAATATTTCCCTGACTGGCAAGTAACCCATTGGCTGCATCATCAAGACTTATCTTTGAACCATCTGCTAGTGTTAAGATTGCCTTATTATATCCGGGTGCAATATCATTCCTGACATCAATCTCGACAAAGTTTTCAGGTTTGACGATCTCCCGGTTGGAGTAAAAATATATACCTGTGGTGATAGCCAGCAATATCATTGCAGCAATTGAAATCGATTTTAAATAATAAAATCTGTACGAATAATGATTTTCTTCAACAGGATAAATGTTTTCCCGGATCCTTTCAAAGATTTTATCTCCAAGATGATCAATTTCCGTCTCAAATTCAGGCTTTTTCTGAAAACTGCCATAAAAGTTAAGCAAACGCTGTTCCTCCTCCAGAGAGGCCTCCCCGGCGATATACTTATCTAATAGTTTTTGAAAATCTTTCTTGTCCAAAACAGGGCGTTTGATATGAAGAGTCAAAAATTGGGGGTATCCCCTATATGGGATGAAAAAAAAGATAATTGATAGTGGAGAATTGAGAGTGGAGAGTTGAAAATTAGGAAAATACTGATTTCAGTGAATAAATAAATTCAAAAAATGACGAAAAAAGGAATAGAATTATAAAAAGAAGCGACCTAGAACAAACCAAGAGATATTCTCAATTGGCGGAGTGCCTTATTCAGATGGTTTTCGACAGTTTTGGTGGAAATATCAAGCTGAGAGGCGATTTCCTTATGAGATAATTGTTCTTCACGGCTTAGTTTATACACAACCCTACACTTAGCTGATAGTTTATCTACAATAGAATTTATTTGAGACAAGAGTTCGCGATGCTCAATATTACCATATTCAGAAGGAGCTTCCATGCGTTCAAATATGTTCTCAAATAAATCTTCACGAACTGAGCTATAGCGAACCTGTCTGTAAACCTCGTAACGGGTTGAGGCGAAAAGGTAGGATTTTAGAGAAACCTTAATCTCTATGCTCTCTCTTCTATTCCACAGATTAATAAAAATTTCCTGAATGATGTCCTCACAAACCTGCTGGTCATGCAGGACATTTAACGCTGAAGAGAATAATTGATTCCAGTATTTTGTGTAAATAAGCTTAAGTGCTACATCATCTCCTGACCGAATCCGATCCATCAATTCTACATCCTCGATTTTTAAATGCTCATTCATACCGATAATAAAACTATTAAATAAAAAGTGAAAATCAAAATTTCGTACGGCGCATATTTTAAACTCTTTGAAGAATTTTTTACTAAAATAGACTTTTGTTAAAAAAACAAATCCTTGTGTAACAAAAAAAATATCATTCACTGAATAGGGGATATATTCCTAAATTGACACTTCATAATACGGGTAAACCCTGAACCGGGAATTTAAATTCTTGTGAATGGTTTAAAATCAATAAGATCAACCAACATTAAAAAAACTAAAACGAGTAAAATGAATCAAAAACGTCTTTTTATTTTCGCCCTGCTCTTCGCGGCATGCTTCAGCGTTCAGGCACAATCACCAAAGCCTTATAGTATCGTTATAAAAGGAGGCCATGTCATTGATCCTAAAAATAACATCAACACCACGATGGATGTTGCGATAAAGGACGGAAAAGTGGCAATGCTTGCAAAAAACATCGATGCTTCAGAGGGATTACAGGTTGTTAATGCAAAGGGTATGTACGTAACACCAGGTTTAATTGATATCCATGTTCATTTCTTCTGGGGACATGATGGCGATGCTTACATGAATGCTCCTTCAAGTTTACCTGCCGATGGTTTTACTTTCCCTGCAGGTGTTACCACTGTTGTGGATGCAGGTAGTCCGGGTTGGAAAACTTTTGAATTGTATAAAAAACAAACCATAGAAAAATCTCAAACCCGCGTTCTTGCGTTTTTGAATATTGTTGGACAGGGAATGTCCGGCGGCAAGTATGAGAACGACATCAATGAGATGGATTCTCAAAAAGCGGCTGAAATGGCTAAGAAGTTTCCAAATGATATTGTTGGTTTCAAGCTTGCGCACTTCAATGGTCGTACCTGGGTGCCAACTGATCGTTTGATGGAAGCAGGTCGCCTGGCGAATCTTCCCGTTATTGTAGACTTTGGGGGAGCAACTCCATTTTTGCCTTTAGATTCATTATTCAATGTGAAATTCCGCCCCGGCGATATATATACCCATGCATTTGGTGGTAATGGAAGTACAAGCCCGAATGGCCGCGAGTCAATTGTTGATGTAACAACCAATAAAGTAAAACCATATGTAATCAAAGCACAAAACAGAGGTGTTATATTTGACGTGGGTTTTGGTGGGTCAAGTTTCCTTTTCAATCAGGGAACTCCAGCAATTAAAAGCGGTTTCTATCCTAATTCAATCAGTACCGACCTTCACACCGGAAGTATGAACAATGCGATGAAGAATATGCCGAACATCATGTCACTATTCATGGCAATGGGAATGGATCTTCAAAGTGTTATCAAAGCGAGTACCTGGAATCCTGCCCAAGAAGTTAAAAGGCCTGAATTGGGAAATCTTTCGGTTGGTGCTGAAGCGGATGTTGCCATTTTCACTTTAAGGGAAGGCAATTTCGGTTTTTACGCCAGAGATGGTAAAATTGCAGGGAAAAACAGGTTAGAAACTGAAATGACCATCAGAGCAGGCAGGATTGTTTATAATTTAAATGCAATTGCTGAACCTAATATCCTTCCAAGTGCGCCAAGGACAAGACCTGCTAGACCAGCAACAAATTAATAGATTCAGTTCATTTAGATAATAATTATGCGCACCATTCGATGCACATTTAAAAAAACAGGGCTTGTAACCCTGTTTTTTTCTTGCTCTGTATTTTGTTTTGCACAGCAAACCAGTCCCAGAGCTGCAGCACCAATTAAGACACCGGTTTCCTTAAGGGCAGATATAAGTGTCGAAAAAGTGATGAATATAGGACGTCTGGGTGTTAGATTAATTCTGAACCCAAAGACGAGAGAATTCTGGTACTCAACTTTTGACGGAAATGTATTCAGGATATCAGATTTTGACACACCCAAGGCAAAAGAACATCAGGTTTTCAGTGCTGAAGAGCATGGCATCACCAGACTACAAGGTGCTGCTTTTTTAGGGAATACTTTATTCCTTTGCGGCAATATCAGTGTAAATGAAGGAAAAGGAACTAAAGGCCGAATGGTAAAATATGAGCTATCAGGAGCAAAACCTATATTGAAAGAGGTTTTCAACACTGTTGAATATGGAACAAATGCAACCACATTTGATCATGGCTGGAATGCCCTGGTTATAAGTCCGGATAAAAAATATATTTATGTAAACTCCGGAGCCAGAACGGACCATGGAGAAGTACAGGATAATAAAGGAGCTTACCCCAATGCTCGCGACAATGCCCTGACAGCCAATGTCTTCAGAATCCCCGTTAATGCTGAAAATTTGCTTTTGAGTACTGATGCAGTAAAGCTAAAATCAGATGGTTATCTATATGCTGAAGGCATACGGAATGCTTATGATATGACCTTTGATGCGAAGGGCAATCTTTTTGGAGTAGTAAATTCAGGCGATTATGACCAATCGGAAGAGATGTTCTGGATCAGGCAGGGCCGCCATTATGGTTTCCCCTGGCAAATGGCCGGAATCGAAAATCCGCAGCAGTTTTCACCATGGGAACCAGATCCGGCAAAAGATCCGTTCATAGGACCCGGCTCACATGCCTGGATAGTGAAATATTTCAGGAATGACCCTGATTTTCCAAAAATCCCTCAAGGAGTTAAATTTTCAGCTGGAGTTCAGAATCTGGGTCCTGATGCTAATGAATACAGGGATATCGCCTCCGGCAAAATTGTAGATGGAGATGTAACCGGAAAGTCCGTTAGCACATTTAATGCCCATAGTGTTCCTCTTGGACTGGTTTTCGATGTTAAAAATGCACTTTCACAGGAATTTAAAGGTGATGGATTTGTTTTCAGATATGGTGGAGGCTCCGACCGTCCGGGAACTAATTTGTTAAGAAAATCCGGAAAAGACCTGATGCATTTGGATATGACTTATAATGCAGCTGCTGATAATTATTATATGCGAACCACTACTCTGATTAATAATTTCAATGCACCAGTGGATGCTGTGATGCTTGACAATAAAATTTATGTCATGGAGCATGGAACCGCAAATTCTGAAGGAGGAAGAATATGGAAAATCACCCTCCCAAAGAAGTAAATTAACCGAAATTATTCAGATCCCCGGTATCGATTTCAAATCATCAGTTCCGGGGATTTTCTTTTCAATTTTATTTCTAAATTGTAAGCCAATATTTAAAAGCTAAACTCAATAAAATGGAACAAATCTGGTCTCAAAATTATGATCCGCTAAACAATGCTGTACTATCCACAGTTCTGGCAGCCCTTCCGATAATTGTTCTTCTAGGATCTATAGCCGTATTACATATCCGGATTCACCTCGCAGCTGTTTTAGGTTTGGTTGTAGCTATCGGAGTTGCATTATTTGTATACCAGATGCCTGTTCAGACTGTAGCTGCGACCACAATTTATGGAAGTGCTTACGGTTTATTTCCTATCGGATGGATCGTTTTGAATCTTATATTCCTATATCAGCTAACAGTCAATAAAGGCTTGTTCACCTTAATCAGGATGCATTTATCAACGATAGCTCCTGATCCAAGAATACAGGTAATTTTGATTGCTTTTGCATTCGGTGCTTTTTTTGAGGGAGCCGCAGGTTTTGGTACTCCGGTTGCCATCACAGCCGCAATTCTGATACAGCTTGGTTTCAGGCCTCTGGCGGCTTGCGGATTATCATTAATAGCAAATACTGCTCCTGTAGCATTCGGCGCTCTGGGAACCCCAATTATTGCCCTTGCAGCCGTAACTGATATTGATGTGTTAAAATTATCAGCAATGGTAGGCAGACAACTCCCTTTGTTCTCATTCATTGTACCATTCTGGGTTATCTGGGCGATGGCTGGCTTCAGAGGTATGATTAGTGTTTGGCCTGCTGCACTCACTGCCGGCTTATCATTCGCAGTAACACAATTCCTGGTTTCAAATTACCACGGACCATGGCTAGTTGATATTTTTGCATCTATTGCTTCCATAATTTCAATTATTGTTCTGCTTAAGTTTTGGCAACCTAAAACTTTATGGGAATTACCAAAAGCTGATGATGTAATTCCAATCGCGGCAGACCCTGTTTCAGTTACTACAAAAGACATGGTACGTGCCTGGACACCATGGGTAATACTAACTATATTCATTTTTGCCTGGGGAGTTCCGACAGTCAAAAAATCCTTAAACTCGATATCAGCACCAGAATATCAGGTTTCATATCTGCATAATCTCGTGAAACGCTCCCCTCCTATTGCTCCGGTTCCAAGCATTGACAAACCGGCAAAAACCGAAGAGGCTGTTTTCAAACTAAATTGGATTTCGGCAACAGGATCAGGAATTTTAGTTGCTAGCTTAATTGCCGGATTTGCAATAGGTTACTCCATTCGGGAGATGCTAAAAATATACTTGCAGACTTTATGGAGGGTCAGGTTCTCCCTGATCACAATTGCTGCGATGCTCGGACTTGGTTATGTAACCAAATATTCGGGAGCTGATGCCACTCTGGGGCTGGCTCTAGCAAAAACCGGGGTTCTTTATCCATTCTTTGGAACCATGCTGGGATGGCTGGGAGTTGCCTTAACAGGCTCTGATACGGCATCCAATGTATTATTCGGAAGTCTTCAAACTATTACGGCCAAACAAACCGATGTAAGTCCGATTTTGATGGCAGCCGCAAATAGTTCCGGAGGTGTAATGGGAAAAATGGTTGACGCTCAAAGTATTGTTGTAGCCAGTACGGCCACAAACTGGTACGGACATGAGGGCCAGATTCTACGTTATGTTTTCTTCCACAGTATTGCACTGGCTGCACTGGTAGGATTATTCGTGTTCCTTCAGGCTTATGTTATTCCGTTCTCGGATATGGTAGTAAAGTAATAAAAAAGGCTGACAGGGTTTTGAACCCTGTCAGCCTTAGCTTAAAATTAAATACCTTAGATCAGACTTTAGATAATTCCTCTTTGATACGGGTTGCAACAATTTTTTCTTCTCCAGGCACCATGATGAAGGTAACCAGTGAAATATTGTTTTTACCTGCATTCAATTCAATACCCGGTTCTCCTTTACTTAGTCTTTCCTGAATTTGCTGACCGGTAACAGGTAGAACTGTCGGATCCCAGGAGATCTCCAGATTTGGAGTAGCATTAGCCAATTCAGGAACAAAAACACGTGTTTTAACACTTTTAATGTTCTTTACAGTATTTTCAATATAGGCAATCTGCTTCATCCAGAAATTCCATTCTTGCTCACCCGTACGTATGAATTTTTCAATTGCAACATACAAACCAAGGATTTCTTCTTTGTTGACTTTATGACCTCTTCCAATGGTACTACCTCTTGGAGAGGCACTTAAACGAGCTGCAGCAATTAAGTCTTTCCTGCCCATTAGTACTCCTGAACTTTGCGGACCACGAATGGCCTTTCCACCTGAAAGACATACCAGATCAAAGCCCATATCATTGAATTTCCAAAAATTCTCAATTGGAGGAACGTCGGCTGCAATATCAATCAGGGTAGGAATATTGCGTCTTTTTGCAACTTCCAGCCATTCCTGATGTTTGATCTGCCCGGAGTTTGTATTGCAATTCATAAAGGCCATCATTGCAGTTTTATCATTTATGGCGCGCTCAAGTTCTTCGCGGGTATCTACCCATACCATGGTTACACCACAGTTTTTCATTGCCTGATAGTAGCCGATATTATGGCCCTTCTGTAAAATAACTTCTGATTTCATACCACTACCCTCCAGATGAGGAATCATCGCAGCCTTCTTTGCATCAAGTCCGGATAAAACACCTGCAGTTCCGAGCATAATTGCAGAAAATGCTCCTGATGTAACAGTTGCGGCTTCGGCATGACATAACTCAGCAATTTTGGCACCTACTTTATCCTGCAGCTCATCCAGCATGCAATATCTTCTGGATGAATTTTTTATTGCTTCAAGTACTTCATCCTGCATCAAAGATCCGGTCATCATGGTAAGTGTGGCTCTCGCATTTATAAAAGTACGGACACCCAGTTCTTTGAATAAATCTCTTTTTGCTGCGGCGGTAGTGTTTGTTACAGTTGACAAGCCAGCAGCTGCTGCACTTTCTCCTGATAAAATCCCTCCTGCTAAGGGAAGAACTGTTAAACCTTTGAGAAGGTCTCTACGTTTCATAAAATTAGTTTTTATAGTAAAAAAAAATGTCTGATCGGCCTTGGGCTGATCAGACATCGATTATTTTTCAGAACCGTGACCTAGATAAGTTCTGAGTTTTTCACTTTCGAACAATTCGGCTGCTTCCTTTTCTGGTTGTGCGAGTGAGACAATAATACCCACCACAAAGGCTAAGGTCATTGAAACAATGGTCGGATTTTTAAGTGGGAATATTGCTTCTGAATTACCCATGATATCTACCCAAACGGTAGGGCTCAGAACAATAAGTATCAAAGCCAGAGAAGCACCGGTAACCATACACCATACGGCACCTTTTGTTGTAAAATCTTTCCAAATGATTGACATCAGCAATGCCGGGAAATTAGCACTTGCTGCTATTGAAAATGCGAGTCCAACCATGAATGCAACATTCTGACCTTTAAAAATCAAACCTAAGGCAACTGCAAGCACTCCTAAAAAGATAGTTGCTCTCTTTGCTACTTTCATTTCCCCCATTTCATCAGAAACACCATGCTTCACAACGTGTACATAAAGGTCATGTGAAATAGTTGAGGCACCCGAAAGAGTAAGACCTGCAACTACTGCAAGAATCGTTGCAAATGCCACAGAAGCAATAAAACCAAGGAATGCACTTCCACCGGTGTTCTCTGCAAGAAGTAATGCGGCCATATTACCACCCTTATCCAAAGCAACGATTGCATCTTTGCCAACCAGAGCAAGAGCTGCAAAACCAATGAAGAAAGTCAGAATATAAAAGTATCCAATGAAACCTGTCGCAACGAACACAGATTTTCTGGCAGCTTTATCATCAGGAACAGTATAGAAACGCATTAAAATATGTGGAAGACCTGCAGTACCAAGCATTAGTGCCAAACCGAGTGAAAGCGCATCAAATGGGTTGGTAATAAAACCACCCGGCGCGAGCATGTCTGCACCATATTGGGATTTTACTGAAAGGAATAACTCTCCCGGACTGAAATTAAATTTAGCCATCGCTAATAAAACCAAAATAGTAGCACCTGAAAGTAATAGAACTGCTTTGATAATCTGCACCCAGGTAGTTGCAAGCATTCCACCAAAAAGTACATAAGAAGTCATTACAACTCCAACCACAATAACAGCTATCTCATAATCCAAACCGAATAAAGTTTTGATCAAACTCCCGGCTCCAACCATTTGAGCAATTAGGTAAAATGCAATAGTCAATAATGATCCTACTGAAGCTGCGATACGTATTGGCCTTTGCTTTAACCGGAAAGCAACAACATCGGCAAAAGTGTATTTACCAAGATTACGGAGCGGTTCAGCAACCAAAAACATAATAAGGGGCCAGCCAACCAGAAAGCCAATGGAATAAATTAAGCCATCATATCCCTTAGTTGCAACCATTCCGGCAATACCAAGAAAAGAAGCGGCACTCATGTAATCTCCTGCTAATGCAAGTCCGTTTTGAAAACCGGAAATATTTCTGCCGGCAGCATAGAATTCAGATCCCGTTTTTGTTTTTTTAGCAGCCCAGTAGGTAATGTAAAGTGTGACTGCAACAAATACGAAGAAGATTGCGATAGATACCGGATTTGCAGTCCCCAGGGTAGATGGAGTAATTTCCGGGCTGATTTGAAGTAATAAGTTCAAAGACATATTTTTTTAGATGTATAGATTTTATAAAATTTCTTTTTTGATTTCCTTTACGGCCTCATCATAATAATTATTCGCCCAATACACATATGCCCCCGTAATCAACCAGGAAAACAGGATAATTCCTAAGCCAATAACAATTGCTAAATTAAGTGATTCACCAACCGGCATTTTAAGAGCTTCCTTATCGTAAGCTACAAGAAGTAAAAAACCTATGTAAACGAAAAGCATGGTAAAAGTGAAGGATAAAGAAATATTCCATCTGTTTTTAACAAGTTTCTTGAATGCTGCACTTTGAAGAATCTCGTGTGTGTTTGTTTTATTCATAATCTTACCTGTATTAGAATCTAAAAAATTAATTAAAAAAGGAATTTTTATTCAGAAAATGTTTGCCATTGAAACCCTGGAAAATCGGTTTTATATCATGGAAATAATACTGCCATAAATGAATGTATAATTCTATGAAAAAAAATTGAATAAGCCACCTAATTGCCATTAATCTTTTAAAAGTCATAAAATCGTTACGCTTTTGTTACAATGCCGGTTTCGCCGCTAATGTTCTGTTCATAATCACTGTTGTCCGGTAAAAATTAAACTTCTAGTCAAATGTGCTAGCTATTAATTAAAACGGGACTTTTATTAACGTTTATAAAAGCATGCCCCCCTGTTTTATCAAAATTATAGGATAAGCAAAATGAGGTTCCAGCTTTCGCTGGAATGACATGCATTTTTTTAGTATTGGGGAGATCTTGACTTTCGTCAAGATCTCAGTGCCCTAAAAAGCACCCGTAATGATACCACTCAGATTCCGGCGAAGGCCGGAATCTCCCTATTCCACTCCCCGGATTGTCATTCCAGCGAAAGCTGGAACCTCCTAACTCTATTGAAATTCCATTTCAAGCTTTCTCCGGAACCAGTGATTCTCAATTATCAACTATCCTCTTAAACAGCTAAATTTTAAGCTTCAAACCTATCCGGTTTAGTGAACGGGTAATGAATACGCATAAAAGTGCGAAACAAAATGACTTCAATAAGCCTAATCCACCTGTTAAAAGAAGATCCGGAAGTTTAAAACCTGTAATTCTGACAATTGCATAAGCAAAATAAGGTATCAGATAGCAAAGCAAGGTGTCGGTTCCTGCAGGTTTTATGATGTCGAACCACTTACTCTTTTTCCAGACATCCGCCACCCAATAGATCAGGGTAAAGGCCATTAAGGTAAAGGCTGAACAAAGAAATAACCATGAAGGGGTAGCACCTAGCTTAGCAAGGCCCCAATATGGGCGGGTTATTATGGATAAACCTATCAAAACCAATGATGAAATCAGAAATATTATGGTGAGCCTCCATCGGTCATTTATTTTAACATAGTGCCTGAATACATAGGATGTTAAAACCCCTCCCATTGTTAGTCCGGGCAAGGTGCCTCCCAAAATGGCACCTGGAACATATGCAGATATACTTCCGGGAATCAAACCTGCTTTATTTACCATGCTCAATAAACAGAAGAAAATCCAGGCAGACAGAAGCGCATAGAAATTATTCCTTGAGAATACCGTAACCAGAGCACCGGCAAGGTAAGCCCAGCCTATTAAACCAAGAATACCCCACCATTGGCTCGCGAAACGAACATCTCCATTTTCCCCTCCGCGATAGTAATAAGCTAAAATTGTCAAAGTAATGATGCCGGAAATCTTCAGAATATTTTCGAGGGCTTTATTGACTTTACTTGAATAGGTATTCCAAATTAAAATAAAACAGAAGCAGCTTAGCGGATACCAGAGCCAGGCGGGGATTCCCATCGTTGCAGCGTTAACAGTTTCACCGTTAACAAGAAACACACCCATCACTAATAAGGCAACAGTCCTGAATAAAATATGCTGAACTATTCCGGCAGTACTATCACCTTTTTTAATCCTGTTATCAATAGCGTATGGTAATGAAAGTCCCACAATGAACAGAAAAGCGGGGAAAATTACGTCTGAAAAACCTATTCCATCTACCCCTCGTTTTACGTGTTTCAACCCTTCCGGGATATCAGTCAATGACCAGAAATCGTTGACAAAGATCATGAGTACCATCGTAATAGCCCTTAAAATATCAATGGAGGATATACGCAGTGTGGTAAAGCCGGGCTTGGGGTTCTCAAACTGATTTTCAGGGACACTTGATATCATATAATAATCATACTATTGGAATTCTGGACAAACAAACCGGGATACCGGTTTACTAAAGTAAAGAATTAGCCCTGATTATTTAGACCGATAGTATTACATTTATAAATAAATTAATCGAAATATTTTAAAAAAGGCATGAAATTAAATCTTAAAACATCAATTCTGCTACTGCTAACCATTTTTAGTTGGGGCATTCAAACAAATATGGCCTTTGCCCAAACGTTCAGAACATTTAATAAGCCTGTCGTATTTGATGAACTGCGAAAAAAACTCTCGGTTGAATACCTGAAAGAACGTCATGGAATAATCCAGGACTCTGCCACAATTGTTCCCAGAATGATTGTGCTCCACTGGACAGCTATCCCCACACTTGAACAATCATTCGATGTAATGAATCCTACCCTGCTGCCCGGTGCCAGAAGTGGAATTGCAGGGGCAAGCAGTTTAAATGTGGCCGCTCAATTTCTCGTAGATCGTGATGGAGTCATTTTCAGACAATTGCCTGAAACTGCCTTCGCCCGTCATACCATAGGACTTAACTATTGTGCCATCGGTGTAGAAAATGTGGGTGGCAGTAATGCTCCATTAACTGAAGAACAACTGGAAGCAAATGTTGCATTGATCAGGTACCTTAAGAAAAAATATAATATTGAATATGTGATCGGGCACCATGAATACAAATCATTTATTGGTCATCCGCTATGGAAAGAGAAAGATCCGAATTACCTGACAAATAAAACTGATCCAGGTGATGAGTTTATGAGCAATATAAGGGAAAAAATAAAAGATCTGGATATAAAAGGTGCCATAAAGAAATAAGAGAATAAATACCTGCCAGAATTATTAATAATGAAAAAATCATGAAAAATTTTTGGCATTTACTCTTTGTAATCCTGCTCTTTAGTCATTGCCGGAATAAGGATGAGAATATAGTCTCTACATTTTCAGGAAAACCGGAAGTGCCCTTATCAATAAAGAAGGAACATGATGAACTTCTTGAAAATCTTCATAAAATCACTTCCAATAAAGACAGTACAGGCCGGGCTGCAAAAAAACTTTACAATTTGATGCAGCATCACTTTAATGAGGAAGAAGACTATGTATTGCCGCCTTTGGGACTACTGCCTCAATTAAGTTCCGGGGAAATACCAGAACAAAGTAAAAATGTGATCACTTTAACTGAGAAACTGAAATCACAGCTAAGCCATATGAGCGCTGAGCATCAATTAATCACAGCTTTTCTGGATGAGATGAAGCAGGCAGATACCAATCGGCAATATCCCGAAATCATTGAATTTGAAAAAGAAGTTCATAAGCATGCAAAAATCGAAGAAGAAGTTTTATTCCCTGCATCAATTTTAGTCGGAGATTATTTAAAACTTAAAAATCCAAAACTAAGCCCTAAGTCAGAGTAATTATGAAAGTAATGAGTATTTATATGGCTTGCATACTGAGTCTGAATACCCTGATAACTTTTGGGCAACCGATCAATCCTGATAGTGTAATATCGGCAACAAAGGAATTACATAAGTACAAAAAGCAGCTATTAAGCACCCTTTCAGATCCGCAGAAAAAGAAAGTCCCGCTCATACAAAGAATGATCGAACTGGGAATGTGGGAAGAGTCCAGTCTGGCAATTAACCGACTCAAACCTGCAACAAGCGACTATCAGCTCCTGTCAGCAGAATACCACATTAAACAAAATGAATTTAAAAAAGCGGAAGTTCTGGTTCATGAAGTCCTAAATAAACAATCAGGGAATGAACATGCGATATTATTGCAAACAGGTCTGGAAATTCACGCCTGGCGGTTACAGGAAGCTGTGGTGATTTGTGAGAAGGCTCTGAAAAAGAATGCATCTGAAAAATTACTTTTGACGCTTGGAAGAGCTAAACTATTACAAAAAAAATATAAGGATGCGCTCGCAATTGCCAAAAGCATTTTGCAGACAAATCCTAAAAGTGCAGGAGCATATTTACTTGAGGCCGATGTCTATTTCTGGGATCAGCACCCCGAACTTGCAGAATCTCCGCTAAGGAAATCACTTGAATTAGACCCGTTTAATGCCGATGCCCGTTTCAGTTATGGTTATGCCATTTGGAGAAGGATTGATGCCCGGCAATTGAATGCAATGGCCGCTCAGTGGGAACTGGCGTTAGCCATTAATCCATTACATTATCAAACCCACTGGCACTGGGGTAACGGGCATACCAATTTAACTTACGCTGATTATGCTGAAAAGGATGATGATCTGATTCGGAAAGCCTTAGAAAAGAGTGATGATTTGGTTCGTCAGAAACAAATACCCCAGGCAATTGAATTTATTAATAAAATAGAAAAGCAATACCCTAAATCGGTATTACCACGATTGCACAAAGCTTCACTTTATTATATTGCCTATGAGATTGACAGAAAAACCCGCCTGGATTCAGCTGAACATATTTTCAGAGAGATATTGGAAAGGAAAAAGCACTACGGGCCTGCTCATAATGGCTTATCGGCAGTAATTAAGTCAAAGCGCATTGGATATCTTTCAAGCTTTGATTCTATCACTAATGAACTAAACAACACAAAGATCAGCGATATCGATAACTTTCAAAAGGTTTTTCCTGATGTTAGTTATTATCCCGGCGACGCTATAAAAGCTATGGCCTGGAACCAGCTTTACACATCCGTAGTCTATTTTCCTTTCCTTTCCAGGCAAAATAACTCATTCCGGATTCCACCACTTCATAAAGATCTGGCCATAACAATGAATTCTCCATACTTCCGGTTTATGACCACTTTTGATAACAGACAATGGATGGATATCAGAGGAGTTGGAAGTGGTGCTGCAGCCATTGAATACGTAGAGCGCGGGGCTTTTATGGAACGAAATGTGATCCTACATGAATATGTTCACCTGTTCCATGGCCGGGTATTAACAGATTCTGAAAACCGGTCAATCAGAGCTTTATATTATAGAGCGATGAAGGAGAAACGTACACTTGATTACTACTCCCAAAATAATGAAAGTGAATATTTTGCTCAGACCTATCCGGCCTATTTTGAGCCTGTGAAAGTCCATCCGTTGGACTTTAAATCTATGAATACCACTTCAGACCTTAAAAGCAAGGATCCTGAAATGTACCAATTCATAGATCAGCTTGTTAGGAAGGAAAGAGCTTATCTGGCAGGAGATAAACAAGTGATGGCCAGTAATTGGTCTCAAATCTATCTAAATCTGAGCAACAGTGTTAAGCAAAGAAATAAGGAACTTGGGTTTGCGTACCTGGATACCGCCTTGAAATTTGATCCTAAATACCTCCCTGTATACCTTGCGCAAGCAACAATAAATCTGGAGGCGAAAAATTTCAGAGTAGCAGAAGAATGGATAAAAAAAGCCGAAATAATCAATTCCGGCTATGCCCCTGTTTATGTTGCCTATTCAGAACTCCGGGCTGCAGAGCAAGCGGCAAATGATAATGACCAAAAAACTGCTGTACAGGAACAGGCAAAGTTTTTGAATAAAGCTTTTGGCCTTGAAGATGATTTTCAGGAACTTGCGGATATCAACAAAGCCCTGAGAGAAATGTATAAAAGCAATGGCATGATCGCTGAAGCCATTGAGAGTGCCGACCTATACGTGAAAAACGCTGCAATTATTTCAACCTATTTGAGAGACCAAAGGAATGACGCCCTCGCCTTTTCAGCCGCATTGAGATCTGGATTAGGCTCTTCAGGATCAGTGAATATATTTAAGAGCCTTGTAGAACAGAAGCCTCAGAACTACGAATACAGAAACCTTTATGCAGATGCTCTGTTTGAAAGCGGGCAGTATGAAATGGCTATTTCGACCATAAAAGAAGCGCAACGAATTCTTGCTGCGTCAGGAAATTCAAGAGCTGATTTCAATTTAAGACTCGCAGATCTGTATCATGAAATGGGCAAAAAGGACAGTGCCGACTCGTATCTTAAAGCTTTATATAAAAGTAGTCTAAGAAATCTAAAGGAGACTGATAAGTTACGATTTGTACGATTATTGAATTCAAGCAAGAATCCCATAGTTGCAGAAGAGGTATTTCAAGCAATCGTTTCAAAAGGTGACTCCTATTTCAAGTCAGATTACTATTATACAAAGGGACTAATTTTGGAGTCCCAATCAGATAAACCAGGGGCGATTGAAAATTATGACCGGTCTATAAATCTTAATCCCTATAATTTTAAGGCACTCAGAAAGCTTATCATTATAAATGAATCTCAAGGAAATGGAGCTAAAGCAGGTGAGTTAAAATCCATAATGGAGAAGTTAAAAAGCAAAATATCGGAAGAAATTAAGCCCTAATAATTGCATTAGGCTATAATTTAATTGCTTGTTCCTAAAATCTCTGATTGTATGTATAAAAAAACCTGAATTCAGGTATTATTTTCGTACTTTTGACATGTGAAAAAATTGGTTTCCATATTTCTTCTTTCTGCATATCTGATCTCTACGACAGAGTTTTATCAGATGCTGAAATTGCCATTGCTTGCTGAGCATTTCAATGAACATAAAACATTGAATCAGGGAACAACTATATGGGATTTTCTGGTCATGCATTATACAAATAATGATGCCATATATGCCGATCATGACAAAGACATGCGTCTTCCTTTTAAATCTCATGAGGGTTCTGTACACAGTATTGTTTTGACATTTATTCATAATCCAGCAATTCAGACACTCCTCAAGCCTGCTGTGATTGATTTGAATGAGTATAATCTTGTAGAAAATATCAGTTTTAATTCCACCTACCTTTCAAATATCTGGCAGCCGCCAAAATTCTGTTAAACAATTTTATTAAATTTTTTTACCCATCCCAAATTAAGGAGCCGGTACATTTTTATTATTCAAAAATTGTTAAACAATACAATATATGTTAAACGCAATTATAGAGTTTTCCGTAAGGAATAAACTTATTGTTGGATTGTTTGTCATAGGGCTGATTTTCTATGGCAGCTATCAAACAACAAAACTACCGATTGATGCCGTTCCGGATATCACAAATAATCAGGTTCAGGTAATTACTATTGCCCCATCATTTGGTGCAACAGATATTGAGCGACTGGTAACCTTTCCGATCGAGCAGGCCAACAGTAATATCAAAGGAATTAAAGAGATCAGAAGCTTTTCCAGATTTGGTCTTTCATTAGTAACTATCGTTTTTAATGATGAAATAGATGTTTACTGGGCAAGGCAGCAGGTTGCTGAGCGGCTTCAACAGGTTCAAACGATAATTCCTCCGGGGATAGGAACACCTGAATTAGGTCCGATATCCACTGGCCTTGGCGAAATTTATCAGTATGTGGTGAGGCCGGAAAAAGGTTATGAAAATAAATATGATGAAACTGAACTCAGAACAATTCAGGACTGGATTGTAAGACGACAATTGCTTGGTGTAGAAGGAGTTGCTGAAGTAAGCAGCTTTGGAGGTAAGTTAAAACAATATGAAGTATCGGTTGATCCGAATAAATTACAATCCTTTAACATTACCATTCATGATGTTTTCAACGCTTTGGAACAAGGCAATCAAAATACTGGAGGAGCTTACATTGAAAAAGGACCAACTGTTCTTTTTATCCGATCTGAAGGTCTTATAGGCTCCAAAGAAGACATAGAAAGCATCAGTATAAAAAGCACAGAAAGTGGGTCACCAATATTTATCAGGGATGTAGCTGAAATTAACATTGGATATGCCACAAGATACGGGGCAATGACTTATAATGATGAAGGCGAAGTTTCGGGAGCTGTTGTAATGATGTTGAAAGATGCCAACAGCAGTGAAGTAATCAAAAATGTTAAGGAGAGAATTGCTATAATTCAGAAAACCCTGCCAGAAGGAGTGGTCATTGAAGCTTTCCTGGACCGAACAAAAATGGTAAACAATGCCATCTTTACTGTAGAGAAAAATTTGCTGGAGGGAGCTTTAATTGTAGTATTTATACTGGTAATTTTTCTTGGAAACTTCCGGGCAGGATTACTGGTTGCCTCTGTAATTCCGTTGGCGATGCTTTTTGCAATTATTCTGATGAATACCTTCAAAGTCAGCGGAAACCTGATGAGTTTAGGAGCACTTGATTTTGGATTAATCGTGGATGGTGCTGTTATTATTGTGGAAGCTGTAATGCATCAGATATCACATGGCAACAGGTTTGGAATTCTCAATCGCCTGACCCAGAAAAATATGGATGATGAAGTCAAGAAATCAGCCAGTAAAATGATGAACAGTGCTGTTTTTGGCCAAATTATCATACTGATTGTTTATCTCCCTATTTTAACTTTACAGGGCATTGAGGGTAAGATGTTTAAACCTATGGCACAAACTGTAGCATTTGCCCTCTTGGGAGCCTTTATCCTTTCTGTTACTTATATTCCAATGATGAGTGCCTGGTTCTTAAGCAAGAAAGTAAAACACAAACCAAATCTTTCTGACAGGATCATGTACCGGATTGAAAGGTCCTATCAAAATTTACTATCAAAAGTAATACGGTTTCCAAAAGCTGTTTTGGGAACGGTCATTGCTCTTTTCATTGCTGCTGTTTTAATACTATCAAGTTTGGGTGGGGAATTCATTCCGGCATTGGAAGAGGGGGATTTTGCAGTTGATACCAGGGTATTGACCGGTAGTAATCTTAATACCACTATTGAGAGCACTACAAAGGCAGCCCATATCCTCAAAACACAATTCCCTGAGGTTTTAAAAGTGGTTACTAAAATCGGAAGCGGTGAAGTGCCTACTGACCCAATGCCAATGGAGGCCAGCGATATGATGGTCATTCTTAAGGATAAGGAAGAATGGACATCCGCGAAAACCTTTAATGAACTGGCAGAAAAAATGAGCAAAGCCCTTCAGGATATACCAGGAATTACTACAGGCTTTCAATATCCTGTACAGATGCGTTTTAATGAATTAATGACTGGTGCCAGGCAGGATGTAGTTTTGAAAATCTTCGGTGAAGACCTGGATACACTGGCTAAATATGCAGACAATCTTGGTAAAATTGTAAATACAGTTGAGGGTAGCCAGGATTTGTTTGTTGAACCCGTTACAGGAATGCCGCAAATTGTTATTCAATACAACAGAGCCGCAATTGCCCAGTATGGTTTAAAAATTGCAGATATCAATAAAGTAGTCAATACGGCATTTGCAGGACAAAGTACCGGACTCGTTTTTGAAGGTGAAAAGCGTTTTAATCTAGTTGTGAGGCTAAACACCGAAAAGAGAAATGACCTCGAAGATGTAAGAAATTTGTTGATTCCAAGCCCACAAGGCAGCAATATTCCACTCTCTCAACTCGCTCAGGTAGAGATCAAGGATGGTCCGAATCAGATACAAAGGGAAGATGCGAAACGTAGAATTGTTATTGGCTTTAACGCAAGGGGGCGCGATGTACAAAGTATTGTAAATGAGCTGCAATTGAAAGTTGATCAAAAAATAAAACTTCCGGTAGGTTATTATATCACTTATGGGGGTGCATTTGAGAACCTTAATGCAGCAAAACAAAGACTGATGATCGCTGTTCCGATATCTTTACTGCTCATTTTTTTACTTCTGTTTTTTGCTTTTAATTCAGTGAAACAAGGCTTAATTATCTACACGGCAATCCCCCTGTCAGCTATCGGAGGAATATTCTTTTTGGCTTTGCGTGGGATGCCCTTTAGCATCAGTGCCGGAATTGGTTTCATCGCATTATTTGGAGTCGCTGTTTTAAACGGAATTGTCCTGATCGCTGAATTCAACAGGCTAAAAACATCAGGTCTTACAAATCTTAACAGAATAGTACTTATGGGAACAAAAACCCGCTTACGTCCGGTAATGATGACTGCATTTGTAGCATCCCTTGGATTCTTACCAATGGCCCTGAGCAGTGGAGCAGGAGCTGAAGTTCAGAAGCCCTTAGCTACCGTGGTTATCGGAGGCTTGTTGATTGCAACCCTGCTGACATTATTCGTTTTACCCATACTTTACATCATTTTTGAGAAAACAGGGAAACCAAAACTTTCAAAGATGCCGGCAGCCATAATATTAATAATTGCCTGTTCAGGTATCCTTGAAGCTACCGGACAGGAGCGCATAAGTCTTCAGGCGGCAATTGACACCGCTTTAAAGAATAATTTATCCGTAAAAAGCGAAAAGCTAAAAGCAGAATATCAGCAAAAGCTGATCAGCTCTTCAGCTAATTTACCTCAGGCAAATCTGAGTACAGAATTTGGGCAGATTAATGGTATTTATAATGATAACCGATTCGGGCTAAGTCAATCCTTCAGTTTCCCAACTGTCTATTCCAATCAAAAAAAGGTTCTGAATGAAGAATGGAAGGCATCTGTATTAGGGGTTTCGTTAAAAGAAGCTGAAATCAAGAGGACAGTTTCGCAGATTTATCACAGCATTGTTATTCTGAGAGAGAAGGAAAAACTTTTATTACAGGCAGACAGCATTTATTCAGAGTTTGTGAAGAAGGCCAATTTAAGGTTTAAAACAGGTGAAAGTAATGTATTGGAAAAAGCGACGGCACAAAGTCAGCGGGGTGGTATTTTTCTGCAGTTAAAATCATTGCAGGAAGAAATTCAACTGGCAAAATTGCAACTGGCTTTGGTATTAAACTCTGAGAATAGGTTTGAACCAATGGAAAACTCATTAAAGATGGATCTCCCTGTGATGGCATCTATTCAGGCATTAGGTGAGCATCCCCTATTAAAAATTTCAGATCAGCAGAAGATTATCACTGCCGCAAATACCCGGCTGGAGCGATCAAAAATGCTTCCTGATCTGAGTCTTGGCTATTTTAATACCAGCATTCAGGGTACGGGAGCAGATAATGTATTGTATTCTCCTTCAAAGCGCTTCAATTCGGGTCATATCGGAATAGGGATACCCATATTTGCCGGATCTCAGAAGGCCAGAGTAAATGCCTCAAGAGTACGTGAGATGATTGCTGATAATGAATACCAGCATCAGCTTCAAACAATTGAAAATCAATATCAAAGTGCTCAATCACAATACGAAAGCTATTTGGAGGCAGCCAATTATTTTGAAATCAATACCCTGCCAGATGCAAAAACCATCAGTCAGACTGCTGATAAACAATTTATTAACGGGGATATCAACTATCTGGATTGGGTAATGCTGAATAATCAGGCTATAGTTATCCGGAATAATTATCTGGATATCATAAAAGCTTTAAATGAAAGCATTATTAATCTAATTTATTTAGGCTCAAAACAATAAGATCAAATGAAGAATTTTATAATAATTTCTGCTCTTTTATTAATAACAGCCTGTGGAACTAAGAGTCCGACAGAAGAAGTTAAAGCAGATGCAAATGCAAATCAAAATATAGTGAGTCTGACTGAGGCTCAATTTAAATCTGCAGGAATCGTACTCGGGAAGCTGGAAAATAAAAGTATTGCTTCTATTTTAAAGGCAAGTGGTACAATAGATGTTCCACCCCAAAACATGATATCTGTTTCAATGCCTCTGGGTGGATATTTAAAGTCGACAAGACTTATACCAGGTATGCAGGTAAGAAGAGGCGAAACTATCGCAATAATGGAAGATCAGCAATACATCCAATTGCAACAGGAATACCTTACCATTAAGTCAAAGCTAGTGTTTAGTAAATCAGAACTTGAGCGTCAGAGGGAATTAAATCAAAGTAAAGCGAGCAGCGATAAGATCTTCCAGCAGGCACAAATGGATTATAGTACATTAAGTATAAGCTTAAACTCACTGGCACAAAAACTGCGTCTGATTAATATTAATCCAACTAATATTAATGAGAATAGTATTTCAAGGACTGTCCCAATATATTCACCAATTGCTGGTGTGATTTCGAAAGTGAATTTCAATATTGGTCGATTTGTTAATCCATCAGAAGTTCTTTTTGAAATTATAGACCCTTCAAACATACATTTAAACCTAAAGGTATTTGAAAAGGATCTTGCTAAACTTTCTAAAGGCCAAAAATTAATCGCCTATACCAATAATCAGCCTGATAAAAAGTATCCTTGTGAAATCAGCCTGATTAGTGGAGATCTTAGTTCAGAACGTACAGCAGAGGTACATTGTCATTTTGAAAATTTTGACAAATCATTAGTTCCCGGAATGTATATGAATGCTGAGATCGAAGTAAAAAGCCATGAAACCCTTGCTATTAGAGAAGATGCTATTGTTAGTTTTGAAGGACTGGATTATGTATTTGTTAAAAAGACAGGAATGGAATTTGAGATGAAGACAGTTGAAACCGGGGTCAAAGAGAATAAATATGTGGAGGTGATCAATAGTGCAGCCTTTGCTGGCAAAGAAATAGTAACAAAAGGAGCATATACCCTGCTGATGTCGCTTAAAAATAAATCTGAAGAGTAATATAAAATAGGTCCTTTGTATCTTACAAAGGACCTATACCTTATAACGGGAGTTCGACATAAAATCTTGCCGATTAAGTTAAAATTGAAGATTGTCTCTTGTTCTAGCAAGAAGGGTTGTGCCTCTTCGTTCCTGCCATTCACTGGCTAGCGCACGCTCAATGTCATTATTTAACGTGAGTTCGATAGAAAATCATTCTGAGGGTAATTTTAGGTTGAAGATTTTTATTGTTTTGGAAAGCAGGGTCTGTTTCTCTTCGGTGCTGCCAGCCCCGTGTTCTGCCGTAGTTTTTGCCTAGAAATGCCTCTGAAGTATAAAAATCTACCTAGCAAAAAGCTACAGCTGCCACCCGGGTTTATTTCAAAAGGCAAAGGGTCCTTCTGCCGGGCTGCCTGTCAAGATGAAAAATAGCTTCGTGTAAAATAAACCTTGCCGTAGGAGGTAGCTTCCGGCTAATTCCATGTAGTTGGTGTTATCACCGACCAATGATATGACTGTGCTTGGTACGGTGAAAACTCTGACCAGAGGGGAACGCGATTTCTTGCCGGAACTAACCGGAGGAAAGGGCTGAACTAACCTATAACATACAGGAATTGCTTTCCACAATCAAAAATTTCGGCCACAGAACCTCATCTGGATAATAATACCCCTAAATTTAACCTTCCATAAATCGAACACAGCTTTATAAAAAATTAATAAATCAGGCTATTAGCAATCAGGCTTTAATGTATTGTCTTCCTTTCAGTTTATAGATATCCGACACCAGTTGTTTTAAAGCTACTGTAACACATTTACTTATGCGAAGCCCTTTTTCTGCAGAAGATTTAGTCGGATCACCGAAAACACCATTGGGTGTCAATTCCTTCATTGTACGATAAAAGGAAATTTTGGGACCAGTTAACAGATCTCCGTCAACAGAAGGAAATGCCCGTACATTGGCTCCCTGCCTGATAAGTGATTCATTGACTAATTGCGGGGCAATAACCTTCATCAAAGATGTCTCAAATTCGCATGCATGACCGGTGCCCCCGGGACCTGTTTCTGTGATTTTAAGTAGTTCTTCTTTTGCTACATTCCACCAGGAAGCACCAAGGATATGAGCATTTGGATTGGCAAATCCAAGCTGTTCAATAATGACCTGCATAACACCCTGATTTCCGCCATGGCTGTTCAGAAGAATAATATTATAAAATCCATGGTTTAAAACAGATTGTATAATTTCTTTAACAACAGCCGCAAATGTTGTATGGCTCAGTGTGAGAGTTCCACAAAAGCCCATGTGATGATCAGAACAGCCAACTGCAACAATTGGGAGAATCAGGATTTTGTCTCCAATTTCCTTATTAAGCAGGTTTGAAAAATGTTCACCAATCATTCTGTCGGTGGCTACCGGCAAATGAGCTCCATGCTGCTCAATGGCGGCAATGTTCAGTAGAACCGGAGTTTGTTTATCCACTGCTGCAAGCTGAACGGATGTTAGTTGATCCCAATACATAAATTATCAGATTAGGAAAACAAACCACAAGTTTTCTTTTATCCTGTGGTCTGTTTTGTATTAAATTTTAATAAGTCGCTCTTCCACCTGAAAGATCAAAAGTAAATGCGGTAGAAAAACTTGCTTCCGGCGATACGATGAATGCAGCGGTTGTTGCCGCTTCTTCCAGAGTCCCGCAACGTTTCATTGGAATTTTATCAGTCATATATTTTACCTGCTCATCCGGCAGGGATTCAACCATTGCGGTACGGATTACAGCAGGCGCCAATGCATTTATCGTAACACCTGTCTCAGCATATTCCTTACCCTGAACTTTGGTCATACCAATTACAGCAGCTTTGGAGGTAGAATAAGCAAGCATTCCTGCATTGCCTTCTTTACCCGAAATCGAGGCTATATGAAGAACTCTTCCGTAATTATTCTTAAGCATTTTTGGTATCGCATATTTGGAGGTATAAAATGAACCCATCAGATTCACGTTGAGAACCAGTTGCATATTTTCAGCCTCTACTTCATGACTTAGAATATTTGTTTTTCCAACAATACCGGCGCAATTGACGAGAATATCAATTCGGCCAAAATGATCATTTACCTTGTTAATTGATTCTGCAACTTCTGCTTCATTAGTAATATCTAAAACATAGATTTCAGACTCTCCTTTCAACAAATTTCTGGTTTTTTCTAAGCCATTCGTATCCCTGTCGAATAAAGCAAGTTTTACACCCTTTTCTGATAAGTTCAGGGCAATAGCCTGACCTAAACCGGAGGCAGCTCCGGTAATAATTCCCACCTGATCTTTAAATTCAATTTTCATTGTACAATATATTTTGTGTTTTTAATGTCTTATTCAACTAGTTCCTGTAAACTTACAGTATCTGACTTTCTGGTCAATAAATGAATGATTGTCCAGGCAAACAGATAGGTTAATCCGCAAATAATGAACAGTAGATTGTAACCTCCGATCAAATTCCCTGCAGATTTATAGCTATCCAGAATATAGCCCACAAATAATGGGAATAGCATACCTCCTACCGCTCCTGACATCGCTCCTATACCTGTTACAGAGCTAACTGCTTGCTTAGGGAATAAATCTACAACCAATGTGAATATATTTGTACTCCATGCCTGATGTATTGCCAGGGTAAAACTGAGGATCCCAACCACCATCCATGCATTGCTTGCATATTGAGCGGAAAGTACGGTTAATTCCATAATTGCAAAAATAAAAAGTGCAGTTTTTCTTGCTTTTAAAGTGGGCCAGCCTCTCTTGATAAGCCAGGATGAAAAATAACCACCTCCAACACTTCCCAAAACGGTCATGGTGTAAATAATCATCAACTCAGGACTTAAATTCGACATATTCAGCTTGAAGGTGGAAGCGAAATAGGATGGTAACCAGAACATAAAAAACCAATAAATCGGATCAAGCAATATCTTGCCGGTAATAAATGCCCAAGTTTGAGGATATGTAAAAAGTTTAAACCATTTTATTTTTACAACTTCAACTTCCGAATCAGAATCGAGTTTTTGTCCGTCATGTATGTAATTATACTCTTCTTCGGTCAGACGTTTATGTTTCGATGGAACATCGTAAACGTAAATCCAAACCAGGAGCCATATAAATCCAACTGATCCGGTAATTATAAATACCTCATGCCAGCCATAACTACTCAAAATCCAGGGAACAATAAGCAAAGCTATGATGATACCAAAACTGGTACCTGCATTGAATAAACCGGTGGCCAGAGCCCTTTCCTTTCTGGGGAACCACTCTGCAATCGTTTTCATCCCGGCAGGTACGTTCCCTGCTTCAGTGAGTCCCAAGCCAATTCTGGCCAATCCAAAGCCGGTAACACTTCTTGCTGCCGCATGCAGCATTCCCATGATACTCCATGCTGCAACCGAGATGATATATCCAGGCTTTGTGCCTATCCGGTCAATAAACCATCCCCAGGAAATTAAACCGACAGCATAAGCACCTGTAAATGCCATTACCAGAAAAGCGAAATCTGTTTCAGACCAGGTGAACTCCACTTCAAGGTTTGGTTTTAGTAAACCAAGGATTTGCCTGTCAAGGTAATTGATCGTAGTGGCCGAAACCAATAAGGTTAAGATGAGCCATCGGTAATTTTTTATTTTTCGGCCAGACATGAATTAGTATTTTAAAAAGCTATGAAAAAATGGACAGAATCAATTTTTAGGAAAGCCGACTCAATTATGAGCCGGCTTAACATAAAGGTTTGGTCAAAAAAAGGTTTATAGGTTAAGTTTCTTTCTTCCTGTATCTGTTAGCAGGTTAACACTCCATAATGGATACCATGTTTGTTCCATAATTACTTTTCTGACACCCGGTACTGCATACAGGGCTTCCATCATCGTTTTCGAAACACTTGAATGAACCACATTGGAACTATGGGTGAAATAGGCACCGAGTGGACGACCTCTGTGTGGCATAGCAAGGGTTACTTTTACCACACTACCACGAACCGCTATATCATAAACCAATCCCAAATCAACAATACTGATATCTGCCTTATACAATTGCGGATCTTTTACCAATCCCAAAGCTTCCCATAGCAATGCCTTATTAATCGGACTGTCCTGAGCTTCAGATGCCCTGGCCAAACGACGCGGACTTTCTTTAGCGATTATTCCGTCAGGAAGCACTGCACCTGATCTACTCAGTGGATTCAGAAGTTCCTGTCTAAGATTTTCAATCTTTGCAGTATCATCTTTCAAGGTAAATGGTATTGTGACATAGGCATTCTTCTGATGCAATACTGCTCCCTTAGGGATAGTTTTAATTGTTTTTGGAACCGGATATCTGCTCCAGATCTGTCCATGCCATTGATAGTGTAAATTAGGTGATCCATTATGAGCTAATTCAGCTCCTAAACCATCTGCATGATGCTCAAGGAAAAATCCAAAGAATGAATCTTTGGTATCTTTATTGAAAAAACCTATTCCCCATAATTTCTCACTTAATTCTGCAGGAACATTTCCTGTTTTTAATTTTTCATCAGGTCCCATCCATAACATGTCAGTAAATGACTGTCCGGTTATTACCCATTCATCATCTCTTAAAGCAGCAGGAGAGAATTGCTTGACTGCAGTCATATGACCAAACTTATGGAAATAGGGTAAGCCGGCATAAAAGCGATACTCTATATCCATGATCATTCTTGCAGGTGAGAATATAGGATGTACTGGAGAATAAGGGAATCCCCAGCGACGAATAATCGTACAAATAGGTCCTTTAACTACCTCAAAATCAGGACACTCATCCCATAATGAAATTCGCATTTTTTGAACTCCATCTTCTGAAACATAATCATGAGCCCAATCTATTCCGGCAGGTTCGCCATGACCCTGACCACCGGAGTAGATCTCAAGGCCATGCTCACGTTTTAAGATCATACGGGCCAGTTGTCCGGTTTGTTTGGAGAGAATTGCTGTAAAGAATTCATTTTCAATATCCAATCCATAGCCTTCTCCGGTAACCTTCAGATCAGACTGATAATTAGGTAATTCGGCATCCGGATTACCATAGAAAACAATGTATTGTCTCTTTTCCTTACCCTGATTATCGGCAAGGAATAATAATTTACAAATCTTTTCTGATCCTCTTCGTACCTCTGAGAAAACCTGTGAAATTACTTCCGTTAAAACACCATTATTAATTTCAGCTACCCGTATTTCACGAGTCAGTGACGCAGTCTGTGATGCCTGAAAACTTAACAGAACTTCGACTGGTTCAGCTTTTCGCGGAGTTCCTATTTTCTCTTCCAGGCTTACAACCTTATAATATTTCCAACCCTTTGCCCAGGTTTTCCAGGCTGATGGCATTGACTCAACAGTCCCAAACTGATTTGCCGAAACATGGGGAATTCCAAAATTCTCCTCTTCTGCCTGCGCCTGTATTTCTGATATCCGGATTGAATTGGTCAGTGCTCTGGCTGTTCTATAGTCCTTCTTTAGCAATGCCTCCTGCAGCAATTGAATCTTTTCCTGAATACTGTCGGTCTGGCTCGTTGTTTTATCCTCAAAAGGTAAAATACTCTCCTTAGCAAAATTCTCAATAGAATTCTGAGCTTCTGCACGGGAGCTAAGAGGCAAGGTCAATCCTGCAAAACCTAAAAGACCCATTCCCAAAAACTTACGGCGTTTCATCCCATCGGAGAATTGAGGTTCTGAACCGGGACTTGTAATTTCTGTCAGCTCTCCTCTTCCTTTTTCGGGGGAATTATCATGCATTTTCAATGCAGACTTGACTGGATTAAATTTCTTCATTTTCAATCTGTTTATATCAAATAATCATCAGGGTAAGGTATCTCCTTCAGATAAATTAATTGTTCAATTTCAATTCTAAATATCCAATTTTTTGTGTCCCAACTCTAAGATTAGATTGGAATTATCGGGCTGATTTAAGATACGAAAACTTAGTGTCAAAAGAAATCTATTTCAGTAGTTGTTTTGGCTTAGGGGCAAAACGCGATGGCTTTTTTGAACAACAGCTTGGTACCTGGTTCTTAACTTTCAAAACTTCTGAAGATGTATTATTGGCCTGCTTTTCAGGGATGGGATTTGAGCATGATAAAGTCATTAAAATGACTGGAATTGTGGCAATTAGTATCTTCCTGAACAAAATAGAATTCATCAATAAATGATTATTTGACACATCTGAAACCCATATTACTCATCCCGGAATCCGAAGAGCTTTTCATTCGCCGGGCAACACGATAACCGGAACAATAACTTTCATTACACATAAACGAGCCTCCTCTTGATACCCTCTTTGGGGTATAAGGTTCATCAGGATCAAAACTATCTGCCGGACCCTGAGGATTCTTTACACCTTCAGGCTGATTTATACTTTGATAATAATCATTTCTGTATTTATCCAAACACCATTCCCACACGTTACCTGCCATATCATACAATCCATATCCATTTGGAGCAAATGATTTAACAGGAGCAATACCAGAGAATGTATCAAATGCAGTATTCTTGTATGGAAAGCTCCCCTCCCATGTATTTGCTTTGGCCTTCCCCTTGTTGATATGCTCATCACCCCAGGGATAGATTTTATTGTTTAATCCACCTCTGGAAGCAAATTCCCATTCCGCCTCAGTAGGCAGACGTTTTCCTGCCCATTTGCAATAGGCCATAGCATCATCCCAGCTGACATGGATAACGGGGTAATTCCCTTTGCCGTCAATATTACTTTCAGGTCCCCCAGGGTGCTTCCAGCTCGCTCCTGGAACCCAGGCCCACCACTGAGAATAATCATTAAGATCAACTTGCTGTTTTGATGGGGTAAATACCAGTGAGGCAGCAACTAATAAAGATTCATCAGGTTTTGGTGTTCCGGGTGGTAATTGCTTTTTCAATTCCTCCCAGTCGGGCTTACGTTCTGCAGTGGTTACATAGCCTGTACTTTTAATGAATTTAGCAAACTGATCATTTGTAACCTCATGCTGATCGATCCAAAATGGGTCTAATATCACTTTATGTTTGGGATATTCATCCTTGTCTGACTGTTCATTATCAGCTCCCATCATAAATACCCCAGCCGGGATTGAAATCATACCTGTCTTTGAGGTATCACCATTAAAAGTAATCTGATCAAGCGTTTTATAGGCTAAGCGATTTTCATTAGGCTTACTTTCAATTGAATCAGTTTTTGCTCCCTGATTACATGAAGTGAATAAAGTCATGTAATAGAGTACAAAAAATAGCAAAGAATATACCTTTGAACTGTTATTTTCCTGACTTATTGATAATGTCTTATAAAAACTTATCATTAAAGTCCCCATTTCATTTCCTTCAGTTCTCCAATTTTGACATAGCCATCTTTCTTAACACTTCCATCCTTGCCTATGGTATATCCCTTTGGTGGAGCATCAGTCCATGACAAGTCTGAAACCCGATCCTTCAATAATTTTCTTTGTTCTTTGATTATTGATTTACTTGATGCTTTATAAGCGATATTGGTCCATTCATTTGGATCAACCTGATGATCATAAAGTTCTTCAAAGTTGATAAAAGGATAATAGATATAACGGTATTTGCTTGTGCGAATGGTATAACCATCACCTGAATTAGCCCCACCCTGCTCATTCATAAAATAAGCTGTAAACGCAGGTTTATGATCGAATCTCTCCAGTTTCAGCATCGGCACCAGGCTTTCTCCATCACAGTATTCCGGAATTTTTTCACCTGCCAGTTCTGCAAGAGTAGGAAACATATCCATCATAGAAACGGGAACATGGGTAGTTGAGCCGGGTTTTGTGACCCCCGGTGCCATAATAAACATTGGCGCCCTGGTTGAACGTTCCCAAAGTGTAAATTTTTCCCAATTCTCCTTCTCACCCATGTGCATCCCATGATCTGACCATACTACCAGGATTGAATTATTCAAGTGACCTGACTTTTCCATACCATCTAAAAATTTACCCAGCATAGCATCGGTAAAACTTACAGTAGCCATATAAGCCTGTATAACTTTCTTAAGCTGGTTATTATCAGTGATGAAACGATGGAGTGCTCTCCTTCCGTGGATAAATGAATCTTCTAAATCATCCTCTTTCATTGGCAAGTCCGGAACATTGGCCAAAGGGTACATGTCAAAATACTTTTGAGGAACTTCCCATGGATCATGAGGTTTAGTCAATCCGACAGCTAAAAACAAAGGCTTATCATGTTTTTGGCTAAGCTCATAATTTGCCCACTCAGCAATTTGAAAATCGGCCATATAATCATCATCCAGTGCAATTGGCCCCCAGGTGAAATAATCAGGTTGTACACCTTTGAAATTTTTAGGAGAGATAATTTCCTCAGGAGCTCTGACCTGGAATGGAACAGGAACTCTTAAACCCGGGTAATAAAAATCCCATCCTTTACCTTCAGATTGGTTTATGGTTGATCTTGGGGGTGATAAAGTATGATATATTTTACCTCCTGCAAGGGTTTTATAGCCCTTTTGCTTGAAAAACTGCTCCATAGTAAGTAATGTGCTCAGAGCAGGGACTTTACGCCATTCAGGATGCTTCCAGCCAGTTACTCCAGATCTCGCCGGACTAACACCTGTCATAATAGAAACCCTCGAAGGGGCACAGGCAGGTGATGGAATATGAGCATTGGTAAAAGACATTGACATTTTCCTCAGACGATCAAAATTCGGAGTTTTCAATCCAGGTAATCCTCCCAATCCGGCCGGGTTAATCCAGTCGTTCAAATCATCTATAGCGAGGAAGATAATATTAGGTTTAGAACCGGGTTTGGGCGACTGGGCCTTTGCAAATTCTGAATTTGCCAGCATAAAAAAAACAAGGCTAAGAAAAAATGTTACATTAAACTTTGAGCGGATACTATTTACAGGGAAATTTTTCGTTGTAACCATATTATTGCTTGTGTTTTCAATTGTATTGCCACTAAAAATAATTAAATATTTACATTAAGCAAGCTTAATTATTCAAAGGAATTATTGGTTAGGAAATGGAGACCCGATAGCTATCGGGTGGAGTGTGAATCTCATATCTCATATCTCATATCTCATATCCCACATCTCACTCCTAATAATCCCATATTCCAGTCCCCTCAACTCTGCCAACCCTCTGAGGCGGCCAATTGCTGAATAGCCGGGATTGGTTTTCTTCTTCAGATCATCAAGCATCTGATGCCCGTGGTCGGGACGCATTGGAATTGAAACATTTCTGGCATGAGATATCTTAACCAGTTGCTTAACAACTGCATACATATCTACATTTCCATCAAGGTGGTTATCCTCATAAAAATCGCCCCATTCATTGCGGCGGGTACTTCTCAAATGTATAAAGTTGATGCGATCAGAAAATTGTTCAACCATGGCAGCTAAATCATTATCTGCCCTAACGCCAAAAGAGCCTGTACAGAAACAAAGTCCGTTAGACAATGAAGGAATAGCTGTAATCAAAGCTTTAAAATCTGCTGCGGTGCTGACAACCCTTGGTAATCCGAGTATTCCATAAGGGGGATCATCGGGATGAATGACCATTTTTACTCCACTCTCATGTGCAACCGGAATAATTTCGCTTAAAAAATAGATCAGGTTTTGACGAAGCCGGTCTGCATTTATGCCCTTATAGGTGTCCAAAGCCTGTTGAAATTGCTCAATAGTAAAACTCTCTTCACTGCCGGGTAAACCTGCAATGATGTTTCTTGTCAGGAGATGCTTTTCATCATCATTCATCCCCTCAAACCGAACTTTCGCGCGACTTATTTCTTCATCTGTATAATCAGCTTCAGCACCCGGACGTTTTAAAATAAACAGGTCAAAGGCAATGAAAGCTGCTTTTTCGAAACGCAAAGCTTTTGATCCATCTTCCACTGTATAGGCCAGATCTGTCCTCGTCCAATCAAGAACAGGCATGAAATTATAAGTAATACACTTAATACCACATGAGGATAAATTCCGGATACTTTGTTTGTAATTATCAATATACTTCAGAAAGGGACCGATTTGCGTCTTGATATTTTCATGAACCGGAACGCTTTCAACTACACTCCATACAATACCGGCATCAGCGACTTCCTTTTGTCTTTTTTGAATATCTTCAATTGGCCACACCTCCCCATTTGGAATATGGTGTAATGCCGATACAATTCCTGTACAACCTGCCTGACGGATATCTGAAAGACTGACTGGATCATTCGGGCCATACCAGCGCATGGTTTGCTGCATTGCGCAGGATCCGTCTATTTCATAATTTGTATTCATTAAACTCCGCCAAAAATTGAAAAACCGCCATCAACACAAACCATAGAACCTGTAACGAATTTAGAAGCATCACTTAATAACCAAACCAGTGCTCCCTGCAGTTCATCCGGATGACCAAATCTCTTAAACGGAGTGTTTCTGATCACCTTCTCTCCACGCTCGGTAAAAGATCCATCCGGCTTAGTTAGTAAATTTCTGTTTTGTTCCGTAAGAAAGAAACCCGGCGCCAGTGCATTCATGCGGATACGATCACCATAACGATTTGCTAATTCGACAGCAAACCATTGATTATAACAATCGACCGCTGCCTTACCCATATTATAACCCAAAACTCTGGTAATAGCACGCTTCGAGTTCATGGATGAGATATTTACGATACTGCCCTTCTCAACAGAATTAACCATGGCTTCCCCAAAGATCTGGGTTGGAATTAAGGTACCCCAGGTATTAAGATCCATCACACGTTTCATCCCATCCAGATTCATTTTAAAAATATCATCACCCGGCAAAAGCACACCATGCGGCTGATTGCCACCTGCTCCATTCACCAGTCCATCAATCCGTCCAAAAGTATCTAATACCATATTTTTAGCAACAATCAATTGACCTTCATCCATTGCATCCGCAATGAGAGCGACTGCACTACCACCGGCTTTATTGATTGCATCTGCACGCTCATTGGCAATATCTTTATTTCTGCCTAATATTCCTACTGCACCACCGGCTTTGACTATTCCCTTGATAAATGAATCACCAAGGATGCCTGTGCCTCCTGTTACTATGATTACTTTGCCTTTTAGTGAGAATTCTTCCATTTGTATTAGTTTGTTAGTAGTTGGTTGGTTAGTGGTTAGTGATTTATCGTTATTGTCAAATGAATTACTAATAGTTAATATCCTTGAGTACAAATTTAAAATGAAGCAGTATTCAGTCTTGATACTTGATACTAGCTACTGGATACTATTATCAGTTGTTGGTTGTTGGTTGCCTGTAAATTATTGTAATTGTCAAATTTATTACTACAAATTAATATCCTTGAGCACAAATTTCAATGAACAAGGATTCGTTCTTGATACTAGCGAATTGATACTGTTATATTATAGCGAGCGACTTACGAATTTAACTTGCAAAATGCCTAAGCAAATTCGTAAGTCTGAAAACTAATTGTCAAATGAATTACTAATAGTTAATATCCTTGAGCACAATTTTTAAATGAACAAGAATTTGTCTTGATTCTTGGCTCTTTTTCAGTTGTTAGTTGTTGGTAGTTTGTTGTTAGTGATTTATGGTTATTGTCAAATTAATTACTAATAGTTAAAATCCTTGCGTACAAACTTAAAATGAATCAGGATTTAGACTTGATACCTGCTTCTTGATTCTTGATACTATTATCTGTTGTCTGATATCTGTTATCTGTTATCTGTTGTCTGTAAATTATCCTAAAGTATTAATTGACTAAGTAATAGCCAACATCCTTGAGTACAAATTTCAAATGAATTCGCATTTAGTCTTGGTTCTTGATACTTGATACTGACATATTTGCAAGCGACTGACGAATTTAACTTGCATTGTGCCTAGGTAAATTCGTAAGTCTGAAAACTAAATTTCATATGAACCAGGATTCAGTCTTGGTTCCTGGCTCTTGGTTCTTGGTTCAGTTGTCAATACTCAATTAACCTTAATCACTCCCTCTCCCGCCTGCACTTCCAATGATACCTGCTTCTTAGAAATATCATAAGTGAAATTACGGGTTGCCTTGCCATTCAAAAGTACAGATTTCGGTTTTGATGCAGAAGAAATACTCAATTTAGCAGTTTTTCCTACAGCATATTTAATACCATCAGCTGACCATTCAAAAGTTAAAACTTCTGATGAATTGAGTGTTTTTGAAGCACTTTTATTACTGAAACTTGTTGCCAGTGCAACAAAATCCCTGTCGCTGCTCCAGGTCATCGAAGCGGCATCGGTCTCAATTCCACCGGTTTGATAAATTTTACCAGGCTTGGTGCTGAAAGCGAACTTCTTACCGGATGCCATACCACTCACAAATCCATCGCCTTCTTCAGTAATTACTTCAGAAACCCCATTACTCCCATCAGTGGTAATAAGATTAGCCATAACAAGCGGCTGACGATTAGTAGTACTGGCTGATACCTTCAACATACCCTCCTTCTTCAAATGACGAACACGTTGTAAAGTGTACAGATAATGCGGTGTTTCTTCTGCCTCAGTTTCAACAAGCTTCGGTGAAAGGTGCATGAAATTAAGCGTCACGCCTCCCTTTGTGATATTTGAAACATCTTTTCCAGCCTTAATATTGTCAAGTTCTGTTGTCTGATAAAGCAGGGTTACTTTGGCATCCTTTTCAGATGGAATGGCAGTATCAAGCATTAAAAGGGTACGTGGCTTAATAAACAATACATTACGGCTCAGATCTTTCACTTTATCAAAATAAAGACGTCCGATATTGCCTGAAGAAAAGGCGGCATCCTTCCCATCAAGGAAATTAGCGATATAGGCATGATCATCAAAACCCGGTGCATGATAAAGATGATCTCCTGTTCGCTGGCTCTGCTCATTTCCATCGATCAGTATGGTAGAATGTGCAACCGGCTGGATCAATTTAGACTGATAGATCGGATCATCATAATAGGTTGAGTTTTTCAAATGACGCTCTTCAATAAAGATCACGCCCTTATCGGCTAACCAGAAACTTCCCTGATCAATATGTTGGTGGTTAAAAAATGCACCAGAACGCATAACGAAAGCAAAATCATCTTTTTCCCAACCACTTTTAAATACGGTTGTACCAACCTCTCTGAAAACCTTAACTGGATTTTCATCAAATGGGCTATCTTGTGGGACGCTACGGGTATCATATAACAAATCCTGAAATGTTTCTTCCCGATTATTATCAGCGTTATCTTTTTTATCCACATCGCTGTTACTTCCACTTGTATTCGATACAAATTTTGTGTTCTTAAGGTAATTATAGAACCAGCTTAGCCTGGGTTCTTTTCGCTTATCAAGGAGAAATGCCCAGTAAGTTGCAGGGTTAATAC
>CAYHGN010000014.1:40929-42232 GCA_964356005.1 uncultured Sphingobacterium sp. | reverse complement strand
ACTGAAGATACTCCAGTTATAAAACCTTATGAGGAGGGGTTATGGGCAGAATGTACAGAAGCAAAGTATGGTGCTGTGAATGATTCGCTTGATCTCCTGGATAGTTTGCACCGCAGATGGGTATCGTTTTTGAGAACCCTGAAGTCTGAGGATTTTCTTCAAAAATATTATCATCCGGCGCAGGATAAGATTTATATTTTAAACACGGTTTTAAGTTTATATGTATGGCATGGAAAGCACCATCTTGCCCATATAACTGAGACAAAAAAAGCAAATGGCTGGAAATAAAAAAGCCCTCACCAGATAAAGACGAGGGCTTTTTAAAAATTTTGTTTTAATTATTGGGCGCTTGCTTTAGCTTCCTGCTTCATAGTTTCGTTTGCAACGATAACAATTTCAACACGACGATTCTGAGCTTTCCCGTCTAAAGTAGAGTTATCAGCGATTGGCTCACTTTCTCCTCTGCCTTCTGTTGCCAGACGGCTTGAACTGATACCCTGACTTAAAGCATATGCTTTAACCGATTCAGCACGGCGTTCTGATAAACGTCTGTTGTATTCATCTGATCCACTTGCATCGGTATGTCCAACAACCAAAATGGTTGTTTCCGGATTATTTTTCAACGATGTTGCAAGGTTTTCGATGTTTGTACGAGCAGCTGTTTTAAGTGCATACTGATTCACATCAAACAAAATACCTGAATCAAATTTCACGATGATACCCTCTCCCTCACGAATAACCTCTGCATTAGGAACTGTGTTTTTGATTTCTTCTGCCTGGCGATCCATCTTACGGCCAATAATAGCACCGGCAGTTCCACCAATTGCACCACCCAGAATTGCTCCAACCGCAGTATTGCCTGCTTTTTTACCAATAATTGCTCCAAGTGTACCACCTGCAGCTGCACCAATGACGGCGCCTTTTTGGGTTTTAGTAGCGGTAGCACAACTTTGAAATAACATTGCAGAAGCGGCAATTGCTAATCCAAGTGTTGCTATTTTAATCTTTGTATTTTTCATGATTACTTTTTTAGTTTCTTTCATGATAGCTTCAAACCAAGTGCCAAAAATGGATTTAGTTTTTAAGAATGTAATTTTACATTGAATATAGATGAAAATGAAGAAGGCAATAAATTTATTGGGATGCGGCTGGCTGGGCTTTCCTTTGGCTCTTGACTTAATATCACATGGTTTTGCTGTAAAGGGAAGCACAACAAGTCTTGAAAAAATGCCGATACTAAAAGCAGCCGGGATTGACCCAATTTTAGTACAATTTGATCAATCTCATCCTGACCCTGATCTGA
>CAYHGN010000014.1:39674-40829 GCA_964356005.1 uncultured Sphingobacterium sp. | reverse complement strand
TGAAAAAGAATTATTAGCGCTCCCAAAGCAGGTAATTGTATTAAGGCTGGCAGGATTATTTGGGCCGGGAAGGTCTCCGGGAAGATTTTTTGCCGGGAAAACCAATATTCCCAATGGTTTAGCGCCTGTAAACATGATTCATCTGGATGAGGTTATTGCCTTGATCAGGGTTCTTATTGATTCGGATACTGCTGATGGTGTTTACATCGGATGTACTCCTTCGCATCCTACAAAAGAAGAATTTTATACCCTTGCAGCCAGACTTGAAAAGCTGACACAGCCGGATTTTATTCCCGAGAAGCTTAAATGGAAAATTGTTGAGAGTGAAAGGGTAGAAAAGGAATTGGGTTTTTCATATAAATTTCCTGACCTTATGGTTAGGCTTATGCAATCCTGAGGGTATATTAATTTGTTATGATTGAATTGGATAAGGAGTTTTATTACAGAAAGCTCAGAACATAAAAAAACTCGCCTTACCTCATTTTTTATACATCTTTCATATTCTTTGTTTAAATTTATACGTTAACCAATTAAAGAGGAGTGCAGGAGATCCGATTTCCCCTAAGCATTTCCTGTTAGTCAATAATATATGAAGTTTTATTCTTTTCTGGGTCTTATTTTATTTATTAGTATCTATTCTGAGGCAGCTCAGCCTGATTCTACCGTAATTAAACGGCTGAATGAATTGTCGGGCATTGTGCAGAAAAAGTATGCGCCCGATAGAAGAGTAGAATTTTATCAGCTTAAACAGCAAACGACAGACCCATTAACATACAAACTCCAGGTTAGCAGACAGGAAGCCGCAACAGAGCTTAGGTCTTTACTGAGTTCCGAAAATCTTCCTGTTCAGATCAATGAAGAAGTTCTTCCCTCGAAGGAACTTGGCGAGAAAGTTTATGGCATTTCAAATTTATCAGTCATAAATACCAGATATGGGCCTGATCATGCTGCAGAAATGGCCACTCAGGCGGGTTTGGGAACACCACTGAAAGTCTTAAAAAAGGAGAGAGGACACTATTTGATACGCACACCCGATAATTACCTTTCCTGGACTGAATCTGCAGGGGTAGCCCTGATGACCAAAACAGAATTTGAAAATTGGCAAACAGCTGAAAAAGTTATTTATACTGATTTGTATGGACAGGCCTATTCGGA
>CAYHGN010000014.1:0-39574 GCA_964356005.1 uncultured Sphingobacterium sp. | reverse complement strand
GACGATTTTCAATCAAGAACGATGGTGGGTGCCCGCCGGATGCTAACAGCAATCGGTGAACCTGAAGTTACACGAGTAAATAGGCATCCTTTTTATCAAAGGATAATTAACCAATAATTATAAACTAATCAATCAAAAGCATATGAATATTTTCGTTGGAGGACTTCCTTTTAAAGTAGATGAAAGAGAGTTGAGAGAAATTTTTGAAAAATATGGAGAACTAACTTCCGTAAAACTGATCATTGATAAACACAGCGGCCGGAGCAAAGGCTTTGGTTTTGTTGAAATTGCAGATGATGAAGCAGGTCAGCAGGCTATTGATGCACTTGATGGCACCGAATTATACGGCCGTACCATAGGTGTCAGGGTCTCTGAAGATAAAAAACCTGACAAAAGGTATTGATGCATTAAAGGCAGATATGCTTTAATGAGTTGATATTATTATTCTGGAACGGAAATTGATATTAATGAGGTAGGTTTGCATTTATAATGCTCAAAATTGCCTTATGTTGCTTTTTATGAGTCTTGGGTCATATTTCAGGTAACAATTGAATAACAATTGCCATTATTTCAAATTCAAACCGGGTAATTTATTATTTTTGATTAGCAGGCTTTGATTTATAATAACGATCAGGGTTCTGTTTGATTGACAAACAATTATAAAAAAACTGTTTAACCATTATGAAAAAATTAATCATTCTTTGCAGCGTTGTATTTTTATTTGCAAGCGTAACAGCATTCAATGTTGTCGAAAAAGCTGAATTTAAATTCGAGAAAGAAACACATGATTTTGGCAAAATCCCTCAAGGTAAGCCGGTGAGTGTTGAATTCAAATTTACAAATACAGGTGATGAGCCTTTGATTATAAGTAATATTGAAAGTGTTTGCGGCTGTACTGTACCAAAATATACCAACACACCGGTATTAAAAGGTCAGTCGGGAACAATTACTGTTACCTATAATGCTGCTGCACTTGCTCCATTTAGTAAGGGTCTGACTATTAAGTCGAATGCAAAGACTCCGATAAAAGTAATTTATATAAAAGGTGAAGTTGTTGCTGCTTCTGCAGAATAATTTCATTATTTTAAAAAAGAAGACCTGCGAAATTTTCGCAGGTCTTCTTTTTTTTGTTCTTAAATTCCTCTTACGTTCATTTTCAAAGTATAGACTGCCTTACTGGCAGTAATGAACAAGATATCTCTGTTTTTTCCTCCAAAACAAACATTTGCGGTTGATTCAGGAATTGCAATGTGTTCAATTTTTTTACCTTCAGGGTTGAAAACCGTTATACCACCTCTGCCGGTCAGATAAAGATTTCCACGATTATCCAGAGTCATTCCATCTGATCCCATATCGGTAAACAGCCTCCTGTTATACAATTTGCCCTTTTTACCGATATCATATTTATATGTTTTTTTATCACCTATATCAGCAACAAACAGATTTTTTCCATCTGCAGATCCTATTATTCCATTAGGTCTCACAAAATTACTGTCAACAACAAATGCGGCTTGTGAGCCCTTAGGAAAGTAGTAAACACTTTGACTACTCAGATCTGGTTTTTTTCTTTCCCAATACGGGCGCTGATAATAGGGATCAGTAAAAAATATTCCTCCTTTGGCATCAATCCAAAGATCATTGGGTCCATTAAACCGCTTGCCTTCAAAATTATCAAGTAAAACTTTTACTTTTTTATCTTGACTAATCTGCCAGATCTCATTTTTTTCATCCGCTGCAGTAATTAGATTCCCCTTTTTATCGAAATACATACCGTCGGAATGTCCTGTTTTATCCATAAAAAGGCTTAATTCTCCTTGGGTACTATACTTCCAGATCTTTCCCTCAACGATATCGGTAAAGAAAATATCCCCATTTTTATTAACAGCAGGTCCTTCGGTGAATTTAAACTGATCGGAGATAAGTACAGGTTTTGCATTTTCAGCAATAATACCTGAGTTCTCATCCTGGGGATTTTTAAAGGTCGAAGCACCTAAATTCCAGATTGTTAGCGGAAAGAGGATGGTTAGGATTAAGAATCTCATATTGCTTATAATTTATGGTTTACAATGAAGGAGTTTTACCTCCATCTACAGGTAAATTGATACCATTAATATAGGATGCAGCCGGACTTGCCAGAAATGCAATGGCTACTGCCACTTCATGTGAATCGGCTATTCTGCCTGCAGGTATTGTACTGATCATATCATTCATCACTTCTTCCTTGCTTTTGTTTTCACGTTCTGCAATTGCTAAGATGAGGGATTCCAGTCTGCCCGTCATTGTGAAGCCCGGTAAAATATTATTCACCGTTATACCAAATGGTCCGAGCTCAAGCGCCAGTGTTTTAGCCCAGCTTGCTACTGCTCCGCGAATGGTATTGGATACTCCCAGTCCTTTTAAAGGTGTTTTAACTGAGGTTGAAATAATATTGATGATGCGACCGAAATTATTCTTCTTCATTTTAGCCACAACAGCCTGTACCAGTATCTGGTTACAGATCAGATGCATGTTGAAGGCATTTATAAATTCATCAGTTTGTGCTTCAATGGCCTGACCCCCGGCCGGGCCACCCGTATTATTGATTAAAATATCAATTTGATTATTGATTACATACTCATTAATGATAAGTTTCAATTGAGCCTGGTCGTTGAAATCAGCAACTAAATAATGATGTTTTTGATTATTGTTAATTGATAAACCCTGAAGCACATCCTTAAGTTTATCTTCATTTCGGGCCATGAGCGTGATATCAGCACCCAATAAGGCAAGCTCCATAGCACTTGATCTGCCAATTCCCTGGGTGCTACCGCATACCAGTGCTCTTTTTCTGCTTAGATCTAAATTCATATAGGATAATGGTGCTTTAATTAAACTTAGGATAAAACCGAAAAATACTGCTCCAGTTCCTGCAGTGTATTTGAAGTGGTAGCAATATCTTTGATGATCTTGCCTTTTTCCATTAATAAAATGCGTTCACAAACATCCGTTATATGATTGAGGTCGTGGCTGGAAATGATTGTTGTAATGTGCTTCTCTTTGCTGATATCTTTGACCATATTCTTCAATCTTATCTGAGTACTTGGATCAATATTCGCAAATGGTTCGTCGAGCATCAGTATTTGTGGGTTCTGAATCATACAGGCAGCAACCCCAACCTTAGTCTGATTACCTTTAGAAAGGTCGCGGATATATTTGCCTTTCTTTAAGATCTCTTCATTAAAAAATTCTGAAAATGCAGGTAATTCAGAGTCAACCTGAGCTTTACTTTTATTATGGAGGCCACCGATGAAATGAAAATATTCTTCAGGTGTTAAATAGTCAATCAGAAAACCCTCATCAAGGTAAGAAGCAGTATAATCTTTCCAGGCTTCGCTTTCTGCGACATTTTTTTCATCTGAAAGCACTTCTCCTGAGTCCGGTCGGATCAAATCAAGCATTATGCGAAATAGGGTTGTTTTACCTGCACCATTATTTCCTACCAGCCCGATAGTTTCACCTCTTTTAATGATTAATTCGGGAATATTGACAACCGTTACTCCGTTATATTTCTTTTTTAAATTACTTATCCTGATCATATTATTTATTTCTAAAACCTTCCGCTATTAAATATCTTTTCCCCTGAAATTTCTTAACCAGTTTGTTCAGCCAAAACTCCCGGCTGATCATAAATATCAAGCCGATTACTGCAATCAAAGCCAGACCTGCTTCGGGATAACCCAATAAATTAAGCGGGTAATAAATTACAAAAGGGGCTAATAAAAGCGGAATACTTAATATCCATTGGGATGCTCCAACGCCCTCCCAGTTAAATGTAGCGCCCTTGCTCAAGTCAATTCTGCGATAGTTTTGGTTGGCAAAATACAGCACCAGTAAGGTGTTTACTCCCAGATTCCAGATGAACATAATGAAATGCACAATCAGAACCTTCCATCCAAAGTATACATAAGGAATAGTCAGTAATAAACATATGGATGAGAAGAAAGTAAACAACAAGAATTTTGATCGGAAAAAGTCCATTGCACTGACCTTGCTTACCAAAATCCCATCGAAATGGGCACTTTGCCAGCTGAACATAAACTGCCCATAGTTGATTATGAAAATGCCTGTCATGAACATTCCACAAAATACGATGCCAGAATATCCCGAAAAGCTTGGGTTAGTATAAAAAATCAGTCCGTAAAACATAAACAGCAGACTCATTGTAATAACTGAGCGTGGACGTTTGTTTCTGATTATTAATTTCAACTCATTAGCTACAAGATCCCCGGCTTTGCCGAACCGGTTCAGAAAAGGAATTTCAGTACTTGATTTATGTGATGTATCTGCTGCGTGCAGTTCCTCCAAATAGAGGTTTGACTTAAGATAGAAGTAATTGACAATATAAACTAACAGAGCCAGTAACAGAAAGATGAGACAATAAAGCGGCTCAGCCAACACGGTATTGAATAATCCTGCAGAAACAGCTGAGATCGAAAAAAGTTTAAAGTAAAAATCAAGCGAGACGAAAATGATCAAAGTACCGAAAAAGATCAGCATCCAGATGGCATTCAAATTGACCTTTCTTTTAATCCAGAGACTAAAAAAGTGATTTGAAAGCGTGAGTCCAATAATGGATATCAGTATACTCCAGAATTGAGCAAGCCCATGTTCGGGTAAAACAATCTTAATGAGTAAAGGTAATGACAATAAAACAGGGGTCAGATTGAAGGTAGTCCAGAGGGAGGTTAGTGAAAGATAATTTATAAGCTGATTCTTCTTAATTCTAAGATGCAGATAGGGTCTCACACTCAGGGTTGGCAATTCCTGCATTTGAAAACGGAGAAGAAGATCCATTAAAAAATAGTACAGAATATAGCTATTGAATGAGTAAAGGATATCCTGACCCGGGTTGGTCTTCTTCAGTATCCTGTCAAGAAAAAAGGCAACAACAAGTACATTAAGCAGCAGATACAAAATTAGTATTGCCATCACTACTCTCATTACGACACTTTTTCCTGTATTTTTTGACCGCCAGAATGCTTTTGACTGATGAATTAGAAAGGTTAAAGTCATACTTAAAATTAAATAATACAAACCTAATATTTATACTTTTCCTTCCACAAAGATTTCAGGCGTTCCCGAAGTTTTTCTTCAGCAGCATTTTTACCCGGCTCATATAACAGAGTACCACTGAGATTTTCGGGCAGGTATTCCTGAGTAGAAAAGTTGTCTTTGTAGGCATGTGAATATTCGTATTCTTTGCCATAGCCAATGTTTTTCATGAGTTTGGTTGGGGCATTTCGTAGATGCAATGGTACCGATTGGTCGCCGGTTCTCGCCACAAGTTCCTGAGCTTTACTGATTGCCTCATAGCTGGCATTACTTTTTGGAGAAGAGGCCAGGTAAGTAACGGTTTGTGATAGAATGATCCTTGACTCAGGCCAGCCAATTACATTAACAGCCTGAAAACAAGTATTAGCCAACAACAGCGCATTTGGATTTGCATTTCCGATATCCTCAGATGCCAGAATGAGTAAACGACGGGCAATAAATGAAGGATCCTCACCCCCTGCAATCATTCGTGCCAGCCAGTAAACTGCCGCATTGGGATCGCTTCCGCGGATAGATTTTATGAAAGCAGAGATAATATCATAATGCTGCTCTCCGGCTTTATCATAAATAGCCATATTTTGCTGGACATGTTTCATTACCAGTTCATTGGTGATATTCACATCCTGCTGATTGACAGCATTAACTACGAGTTCCAGTACATTCAGAAGCTTCCGTGCATCGCCACCTGACAGGCGGAGCAAGGCTTCATGTTCTTTAATACTGATCTTTCTATCTTTCAGATAGCTGTCTTCTTTAATTGCTTTATTCAATAATTCTACCAGATCTTCCTCAGAAAGGTTTTGAAGAATATATACCTGGCTTCTGGATAAAAGTGCTGAAATAACTTCAAAAGAAGGATTCTCGGTTGTCGCACCAATTAGAGTGACAAGGCCCCTTTCAACAGCACCCAGCAATGAGTCCTGTTGGGATTTTGAAAAACGGTGAATCTCGTCAATGAAAAGTATGGGCAGATTTTCATTTTGAGCCTTTAAGTGGGATGCCTGTTCAATCACATCCCGAATATCTTTGACCCCTGAATTTATTGCACTCAGACTAAAAAACGGACGATTTAACTGACTGGAAATAATTAGAGCAAGTGTGGTTTTCCCTACACCCGGCGGCCCCCAAAGTATCAGCGAAGGCAGCATTCCACTTTCGATTGCGAGGCGCAAAATCGCACCCTTACCAACCAAATGCTTTTGCCCTACATAGTCATCAAGGCTAGTTGGGCGCATTCTTTCTGCCAGAGGAGGTATTGTTGCCATTAATTCAAAATATTAGTTCAATCTGCGTATGTTAGACAGGCTTAAAGACCGATCTCTTTGTCCTGAAAGTTCTGAACCAAGCCGACTGCATCGGTAACCGAATCGCCTATAATCGTAATGAAAGACCCAGATTGTATATTTTTTACTGCATAATTAAACGCTTCTTTTCCTTTGTTGATGATCTGTATATCTATCTCAGGCTTCACTTCTTTCAGGCCGTCCGACAGTAAGGAAATCATTTCTTCCCTGCTTCGGCCCCTAAGGTATTTCTCCTGACAGATAATCACGTCGTCGAACATTTGTGCTGAAATTCGTCCAATTTCCCGCAGGTCTTCATCCCGCCTGTCGCCAGTACCTGAAATAATTCCTGTGCTACGTTTAATATCCAGAGTGGAAAGAAAATCCTTGATACCACGCAATCCGTCAGGATTATGCGCAAAGTCAACCATTATTTTACAATCCTTCAAATCGAAAATATTCATCCGGCCAGGTGATTGTGCTACGGATGGAATGAATGTTTCAAGAGATAAGCGTATATCTTCTATTTTAAAACCCCATACGAATGTCGCAAGGCTGGCTGCCAGAACATTCTGTGTCATAAAACTAACAGTGCCATTAAACGTGATGGGGACATGCGTCACCTTCTCTATTCTTATTTTCCAATCGCCTTTTTTGATTGTAATAAAACCGTTCTCGTAAATTGCGGCTACTCCGCCTTTTTGACAATGATCTTTTATAACCGGATTTTTTTCATCCAGAGAAAAATAAGCCACATTGCAGCGAGCATCTTTTGCTATTTTAACACAATGCTGGTTGTCTGCATTTAAAATAGCCCAGCCATCATTTTTTACTGAGTTTAAAACAACTCCTTTAACACGTGCAAGATCATCGAGTGTATGAATATCTGAAATTCCCAAATGATCTTCCTGAATATTGGTAATTACAGCAATGTCACAATGTCCAAAACCAAGGCCTGATCTTAAAATCCCTCCCCTTGCGGTTTCCAGCACAGCGAATTCGACTGTTGGATCTTTCAGTACAAATTCAGCGCTAATCGGGCCTGTAGTATCGCCTTTTAATAACATGGAATTCTGAATATATACCCCGTCGGAGGTAGTAAAACCTACTCTGTATCCATTATTTTTAACAATATGTGCAATAAGCCGGGTAGTTGTAGTTTTACCATTTGTGCCGGTAACAGCAATAATTGGTATGCGGGCTGATTTACCCGGTGGATAGAGCATATCTATTACCGGGGCAGCAACATTTCTTGGAAGGCCTTCACTTGGTGCAAGGTGCATTCTGAAACCAGGAGCAGCGTTAACCTCAAGTACAACTCCTCCGTTTTCAGTGAGGAGTTCAGTTAAATTGTTTGCCATAATATCAATTCCGCAAATATCCAGACCAATAACGCGGGCTATTCGTTCGCACATAAACACATTTTGCGGGTGTACCATATCTGTAACATCAATTGAGGTACCACCTGTGCTAAGATTAGCTGTAGATTTTAAGTAAACAATCTCTGATTTTTTGGGGATAGTATCCAGAGTATAACCTTTTTTGTCCAGTAGGTCGAGAGTATCGCGGTCAATACCGATCTCAGTCAGAACATTTTCATGTCCATAGCCACGGCGCGGATCACTGTTTTCAATTTCAATTAATTTATTTACTGTGTTTTCACCATCACCTACAATATGTGCCGGAACTCGCTGAGCAGCGGCCACCATTCGATTATCTATAACCAAAACCCTGAAATCATGGCCGGTAATAAACCGTTCAACGATTACCCGGTATGAGTATTTCTGGGCATAAGCAAACGCTGCAACCGCCTCTTCTCTGGTTTTTACATTGATAGTTGCTCCCTTTCCATGATTACCATTTAAAGGTTTAAACACCAGTGGAAATCCAATTTTATCGAGAGCAATTTCCAGATCATCATCTGTTGAAATGGTTAAACCTTTGGCTACAGGAATTGCCTGTTCCTGTAAAATACGTTTGGTTTCATCTTTATTTCCGGCAAGGTCAACGGCAATACTGCTGGTTTTATCGGTCATTGTAGCCCTGAACCGAACCTGATTTACCCCATATCCCAACTGAACAAGTGAACTACTGTTCAGACGGATGAAAGGAATTTTCCTTGCTACAGCTTCCTCAACTATTGAAGCAGTGCTTGGACCAAAACGCTCGCGTTCCCGCATTTTTTTCATGGTCATGATGTCGTTTTCGACATCATAATCATCGCCGGCAACTAATGCTGCAGCAATGCTGACGGATGCTTCGGCAGCATACGCTCCAACGGTTTCTTCAATATAACTGAACACTACATTATATACTCCGGGGGTTTTTGTCTCACGTGTGCGTCCAAATCCCGTTTCCATTCCCGCCAAAGACTGTAGTTCAAGAGCAATATGCTCAATAACATGACCCATCCAGGTTCCTTCATCTATCCGTTCAAATAATCCTCCCTCATAACCTGGTGAGCAGCGATGAGTATGTAAACTCGGCATAAGCTTCTCAATTTTTTGCCTGAATCCATCAATTTTATTGGTCGGTCTCTGCTCCAGGTCCTCAAGATCAAGACGCATCTGGATCAATTTTTTACGATTTGTAGACCAAATATTCGGCCCCTTCAAAACCTGTATACCCAATATTTTCATAAATTATTATTAGTTTTTAACGATTAGGTTTTACCCTTAAAGAATTTTCTTAGGGGTTAAATTGAATTTACATTGACTAAATTTATGCCAAACGTATTCGAAATATACTTACAGGTCGATCTTAGATATTTATCTTTCTGATGAAATATCTGTATGAAACAGATAAACAAATTTTTATCATTTGGCAAAAGCAAGTATTAAATCCTTCAATCTGAACTGTTTAATTGGTTAAAGTATGATTCCATTTTTTAATGGGATACTTGTTGGACCTTAATGAATTAATCCATTTACAAGATATAAAGTTCTGCTAAATTATTAAATTTTAAGCCGATAATTTCAGGAAGATTATTGGAACAGTATATGCTTTATAATGTCCTAATAAAGTCTGATATGTTGAAAAGTTTAGTAAGTAATGTCTGAACTTATAATATTGGTAATATATATTTGATTTTGAAGTTACAAATTTTTAATATTTACTATGGTTCCAAAGGGCAAACTTCTTATAATTGGCGGTGCGGTTGATCTGGGAAGTTCACTAAATTATAATGAAAACATCAGCCATCCACACTATGTAAAATTCTTTGAACTGGGAATTCTCAAGCGGATAATAAGTGAATCAGCGAAAGCTGACAATTCAATTATAGAAGTCATTACTACGGCATCGAAAATTCCTGAAATTGTAGGCGAGGAGTACATAAATTCCTTCAAGCAGTTGCAGGTTGATAATGTAAACGTAATGGATATCAGGTCCAGAACTGATGCCATGATCCCTGAATATCTGGAACGCATAGCAAAGGCAGATGTGGTGATGTTTACCGGTGGCTACCAATTGCGCTTGAGCTCAATATTTGGGGGTACACCCTTTCTGTACTTGTTGAAAAAGCGTTACCATGAAGAAAATTTTCTGATTGCAGGCACATCTGCCGGAGCAGCTGCAGCCTCTACAAATATGATCTATCGGGGTAGTAGTAGTGAGGCTCTGATCAAGGGTGAGGTTCAGATTACCGCCGGTTTAGGATTTATCGATTCAGTAATCGTAGATACGCATTTTGTACAGCGCGGTAGGATTGGCCGTTTATTTTATGCTGTAGCCAGTAATCCAGGGATGTTGGGAATAGGACTTGGGGAGGATGCGGGTTTGTTAATTACTGAAGGAAATTATTTGGAAGCCATTGGCTCAGGCTTAACAATACTGGTTGATGGGCGCTTTATCAGTGAAACGAGTATTTATGAAGTGGAAATTGGTTCGCCGGTTTCGATTGGTGGCCTGAAGGTACATGTCATGTCTATATTTGATAAGTATGATCTTGAAAAACATGAGCTTATAATTGAAAAAGCGATAAAGGTGGAAGAAGGGGTGTTTTTGAAGGATAAAAGTGAAGATAATTAATGGATTACAAGTTAATTATTCACGGAGGATTTTTTAGTGAATCCCGTATTAACTCTGAAATTAAACTGGCCAAACAACAAGCCCTTTCTGATATCGTAAAGAAGTCTTATGACTATTTAAGTTCCCATACAGCATTGGAAACCTCAGTTTTTGCTGTTTCACTTCTCGAAGATTGCGAGCTTTTTAATGCGGGTATCGGTTCTCAGATCCAGAGTGATGGAAAGATCAGACTTAGCGCAGGTTTAATGGATGGAAGCAACGGAAAATTTTCAGGTGTAATAAATATTGAGGATATCAGGAATCCGATACATATTGCAGAGAAGTTGATGTCAGTTGATGACAGGGTGTTGAGTGGTAGCGGTGCACTTGATTTTGCTAGATCAAATGGATTCGGATACTTTAATACCGAAACCCAGCAACGCAGGGAAGAATATGATAGAAAATTAAATGTATCCCTTGGTCTTGGAACGGTTGGATGTGTTGCTTTGGATAGCATGGGGAATATTGCCTCAGCAACTTCAACCGGTGGCAAGGGCTTTGAAATTCCGGGCCGGGTTAGTGACTCCGCCACTGTAGCAGGGAATTTTGCCAATCAGTTTGCAGGAATATCTTGCACAGGTGTGGGTGAAGATATTGTAAGTGCCGGCCTGGCTGTTAAAATAGTAACGCGTGTTAGTGATGGCATGAGTCTGGAAGCCGCTTCTCAAAAATCATTTCAGGAACTAAAAGTTAACGATGGTTTCGCCGGAATAATAGGTATTTCGGCAAATGGAGAGCTATACCATTGCGATTCACACCCCTATATGGTATGGTCGGCTTATGATGGCGGTCTAACTGTATTTTCCTGATCTTTTTGTTTGCATGTAATTTTAAAAATCTTTGTACGTTTGAGATTGATAACCAATACAATATGTCCGGGGATTGGGGCTTTACTCTTTCAAATCCATAAGCAGGCAATTTTAAATGAGTCTCAGGTCAGTTTTATTATCATTATTCTTATTGAGTATTTCTGTCAACAGGGGTATCGCAGGATCTGTTCGATGGGATGACAGCATTAGTTATTTACCTAACTGGAGTATTATTTCCAAAATTTCGAAGTCTGATTCTCTGAATCAGGAGCTTATTAAACAAAGGCCTTCTTCGGGAATCCGAGCAGTAAAAGAACACCTCAATACCCTTCAGTTCCGTGAGCAGTTAAAGGTATCTGATAATATTCCTTTTGTGTTTCCGACATCAGCAGGGGTTTACAATGGAAGCCTGAAATCAGATTCCCTGAGTGCGTACGATCAGCTTCTTTTCCTTTCAAGAAATCTGGGAGATAGGAATGCAGAAGCCGGGGTGCTGAATTCCTATGCAGTGAGTCATGCCTTGAATGGTAAGATGGATGATGCAGTTCGTTTGTTAAATGAAGCAATAGTTTTGAATCTGGAGATCAACAATAAGGTTGCAGTCAGAAATAATTATTTAACATTACAAAGAATAAACAGGTATATAGGAAATTTAAGCGAGGCTTTAAAGTATAATGAAGCCATATTAATGATTGACCTGGATGCAAAAAATAACAGATTCATTGCAGAGACCTATATGGACCATGCTGAGATCCTGACAAGTCAGAAAAATTTTACAGCAGCCGAATCACTTGTACTTAGAAAGGCTTTGCCTTTGTACTATTATGGCTTGAAAGATAAGAAAGGCACAATCCGGTGTTATGATCAGCTTGCCGACACCTACCATCAGCAAAAAAAGTTTACACAAGCGAAATGGTTTTATATTCAATCGAATATGCTAGCCAGAAAGATAAATAATCCATTAGAGATTGTAAATTCACTTATTAACCTTGCACATGTCAAAATGTCAATAGGTGATTATCAGCTTGCGCTATTGGATTATAAAGAGGCAGAACAATTGTCGGTTAAAAACAGGTACACCAATAAGTTGATTGAATTAAAGAACGACCTGGCTGATGTTTATAGTAAACTTGGTAACTCTGGTGCAGCAAGTTCTGCTTTTTCAGAGTTTAAAGTCATGAAAGAGACATTTTTGAGAACAATCCAATAATGCGGGCAGGCTATTTTATTCCCTGAATTCATTTTTTAGGTATCTTACACTCCGATATTTTAAAAAGCATAAACATGTTACAAGAATTAACCCTCTTTTCAGGGTTTTACGTAATTATATTTATTTTTTGGTACCAAATTAGATACCGTATATTCTAAAATGAAGTTAAAATCAGTTAAAGAGATGTTAAAGAGATTATGTCTGGCCTTATTTATTGTATCAGCTTTAGCCTGTCAGGCCGACCCGAGGGTAAATATTAGTGTTTCAGGAAGTGATCTGAAACCCGAACTTCAACAATCTGTTGTAGCAAAGTCGCTTGTAGAGCTTATGGAAAATTTTCACTACCAAAAAGTAGTGGTAAATGATGATTTTTCATCAATTGTTTTCGATGAGTATTTAAAGGCACTGGATAACGGGAAAAGTTATTTCCTGCAAAGCGATATTACTGATTTTGAAAAATATCGTTTAACTATGGATGATGATCTACGTTCAGGCGATCTGAGTGTAGCTTTTTACATCTTTAATGTTTATCAGAAAAGATATAATGATCGTGTGGCTTTTGCTTTAAAAGAAATTGATAAAAAGTTCGATTTTACCAGTAATGAAAGCTATACCTACGACCGTGAGAAACTTCCATGGCTCAAATCAGAAGGTGAATCAAATAGCCTTTGGTCAAAGCGTGTAAAATATGAGCTGCTGAACCTCAAGGTTACCGGTACTGATGAATTAAAAATCAAGGAGACTTTGAAAATGAGATATGAGAATCTGATTTCTCAATCTACAAAATTCAATAACCAGGATGTCTTTGGGATCTTTATGAACTCATTTACAGGAACAGTAGATCCGCATACTAATTATTTTGTACCGAACAGAGCACAGGAATTCAATGAAGATCTTGCCCGAACCTTTGAGGGTATAGGTGCAAGATTACAGCTTGAAAATGAGGTAGTTAAGATTGCTGAAATTATTCCGGGCGGACCAGCTTTTAGAGCCAAAACACTTGAGGTGAATGATCGTATTGTAGCAGTTGCTCAGGGTAAGGATGGCGAATTTGTGGATGTTATTGGTTGGCGTTTGGATGTTACAGTAACCAAAATAAAAGGGCCTAAGGGAACGATTGTCCGTTTGAAAGTGATACCGGCTGGTCAGGAATTATCTGCTACACCTAAAATAGTGGAGCTGGTTCGGGATAAGGTTGTGCTTGAAGATCAGTCGGCAAAGAAAACTATAAAAACAATCACGCAAGATGGCAAATCTTACAAGATTGGTATTATCCAGATTCCGGCCTTCTATGCTGATTTTAAAGCGATGCAGGCAAGAGATCCTAATTATAAGAGTACCACACGCGATGTGAAACTTTTGCTCGATACTTTAAAGCGGGAAAATGTGGACGCCGTAATAATTGATCTAAGAAGCAATGGAGGAGGATCTCTTCCTGAAGCTATTAGCCTCAGTGGTTTATTTATAAGATCAGGGCCAATTGTACAAGTGCGCGACAGAAGAAATAATGTTGAAATTGAAGTAGATGAAGATCCGGGTATCGCCTGGACTGGTCCATTAGGTGTTTTACAGGATCGGTTCAGTGCTTCAGCATCAGAAATATTTGCAGGTGCTATCCAGGATTATGGACGAGGAATTATTATTGGTAACCAGTCTTATGGAAAAGGAACTGTGCAGCAGGGAATAGATATGGGAAGAGTGATTGGTACTGCTGATAAATTAATGCTTAAAGCTGCGCAGACTGCCGGTAACAAGTCAGGAGCAGCTGTTGGAGTAGGTGCCAATGCACCTGAGTTCGGGCAGATCAATTTAACCATGGCGAAGTTCTACAGGGTTAATGGCAGTACAACCCAACATAAGGGTGTAGTTCCTGATATCGAACTTCCAACAGTATTCCCTAAAGATAAGTATGGTGAGAGTTCTGAGCCGCGTGCACTTCCATGGGATACCATTGCTCCAAGTAAGTATTCATTAGTTACCAACCTTGTCGATGTGAAGCGCAAATTGCTTAGCATGCATAAGGAACGTATGAAAACCTCGCTGGGCTATCAGAATCTGCAACAGGATATAGCTGATTTCGCCAAACGTGAAGCTGAGACAGCAATTACCCTGAATGAAGTACAGTTGAAGAAAGAACGTGATGACCAGGAAGCAAAAGTTTTGTTAAGAGAGAATCAGCGTCGGGCTACTAAAGGATTGCCACCTTTGAAAAAGGGCGAAGCCAAACCTAAGGATGATGTTGATTTTATCCGTGATGAAGGTTTGGAGATTATGGCAGATTATATTAAGATTAAATAAGGTTGCCCCTGTTATTATACCAGGGTAGATATTTAGTCTAACGTGAGTTTGATATAAAATGATTCCGGAGTAAATTTAGATTGAAGTTTTTCTATTGTTTTAGAAAGCAGGGTCTGTTTATCTTCGGTCCTTCCTTCCCGTGTTCTGCCCTAGTTTTTTGCAACAGATTTGATAGATATCATGATTCAGTATTGCAAAAAAGCTAGAGCTGCCTCCCCCTTAGGGTTTATTTGAAATGGCAAATGGTTCTATTGCCGGGCTGTCCGTTCCGATGAAAAACAGCACCGGATAAAATAAACCTTGCCGAAGGAGGTATCTTCCGGCTATTGGTAATCTGTAATAGAATGCGATTTCTTGCCGGAAATACTCCGGAGGAAAGGACTGAACTTACCTATAACACACAGGCATTGTTTTCAAAATCAATTATTGCGGCTCCAGAGCCTTATGAGATCAATTATAACCGTATTTTTTACCCTTCCTTATACCGAATGGATAATAGAAGATTAATGGAATCCAACCTATAATATTACCCTTAAGCTTTCTTCTTATTTTCGGTTTCCATTATATTGATACTCATCATCTGCTCCATAGTACGCTTCATTCCATCTGGAGAACCATCAAGGAAAATCACATTCCCTTTACCATTTTCCGAAAAGTGTTTGATTGCCTCGGTCCACATGGTGAATAGAATCACTGATGTATCCAGATCAGCAGTTTGCATTTCTTTAGCCGCATGGGTCATGCCCTTGGCCACTTCTTCTCTGAAAAGTGCGATACCCTGTCCGCGTAATTGCGCAGCTTCACGTTCAGCATTTGCCGCAATCTTGATGGCATTACCTTCTGCTTCAGCAGCTTTGGTTTTGGTAATTAATAAAGCCTGTCCTTCATTTTCAGCTGCGGCTTTCAGGTTATTGGATGCCACAACCCTGCTCATGGAGGTTAGGATAACCTCGTCAAATGTGATATCATTGAGCTGAAGATCCTGTAAATGATAACCCCAGCTTTCTAATACTACATCTATTTCTTCTTTCACATGATCTACAATATCCTTACGCAGGCTCAGAACTTCAGATTGTTTTTTGCTGGCTACAAATGAGCGAATAGTGCCCTCAATGGTACGTATAAGCGCCTGCATCAGATTCTGCTCATTTATGAATTTAAAGGCTACATTTTTTATAGTCTCCTCATCTGGATTATTGACCGAATAAAGTACCATAGCCTTAAAATATACATTTGCCTGATCTATTGTAACTGCCTGAAATTCCAGTTCAACCGAACGGTTCTGAATGGAAACCCTTGAGTGAATAACCTCAATCAGAGGAATCTTCAGGCTGAGCCCCGGCTTTAGAAGCCTTCTGTACTTCCCAAATATGGTTACAACACCCATAGTTCCCTGTTTAACTGTTACAAACGAACTGAACAGGATGACAATTGCAATAAATAATAAAATATAGCTTGTATACATAACGGTAAAATTTTTTGAATATACGGAACAAATTTTGTTTTCTGGCTCAGCATAAAAGGATTATCAGTCAAAGAAAATACTATTTGGCTTTTAAAATCAGGCAGAAATAATACTGGCAGCTTTATTGTATGAATATAATAAATAGAAAAGATGAACTTAAAAAGAATTTTCGGAACAATTTTAACCGTATTGGGAATAGTTGGCCTGATTTACGCTGCAATTGGCTTTATACAAAGCTCAGAGGGATACAAATCACTAATTGTATATGCTGTTTTAGGGATAGTATTTTTTATTACCGGCATAGGATTGGTAAGAAGTACAACAGATCAGGCAAAATAAAAAAAGCACCGTACTGTTTATAGTACGGTGCTTTATATTTTCATGACCTTGATGTCATTGGTAGAATTAATCTCTTAGAGAGGCAAGTAATCTTCCGCCTTTGTAATAATATTTTCTCCAGTATGCTTCATCAAGGTCGCTAATCATAACCCCTTTACTCGTAGAAGCATGTGCAAACTTATTATTACCCATATAAACACCCATATGAGTTATTGAGCGGCTTCCAATCTTGAAAAATACAAGGTCACCTTCTTTTAATTCGGATTTGCTGATCGGGTTAACCATGCTGAATATGTTCCTCGAATTATTGCCAATTAAAGTACTGAATACCTTATTATATAGCTCAACTGCAAAACCTGAACAATCAATTCCTTTTTTTGTACCTCCGCCTAATCTGTAAGGTGTGCCTATCCAGTCATACACAAACTGATAAAGTTTAAGGTTTGAAGTAGCAGAAAGGGCTACACCCATGATTTGTGAGAAGTATTCGGAAGCAAGATTATCAGGATCTGCGATTTTTTCTAATGGTTTCTGATCTTTATCATTAGTTTGTGCCTGAACTGACACAAAAGAAATCATAAATAGCAAAGCCAATATTACTTTTTTCCCCATCATTTGATCTTTCGTTTATAGATAAACAGTGCTAAGGTGAACGTCTGTTTACTGATTATATTCTAAGAATGTTACAAACATATAAAAAAATTATATAACAACAAATCATGAAATGCAATTCTAAACTTTTCTTTTGGCAGAGTTACCGGAATGAAATCGTGTAAACAAAACAAATGGTATTCTTTTTTTAGGAAGATATGGTTAGATTTGTCATCCTTTATATAGGATTAATTTGTTTAACAGAAACGATTACGAATGGGTTCAATAGAAATTACGAAAGACACATATCTTCAGTGGTATGAGTCGATGCTCCTGATGCGCAAGTTTGAAGAAAAAGCCGGTCAACTTTACGGGCAACAGAAAATAAGAGGATTTTGCCATTTATATATAGGTCAGGAAGCGGTGATGGCTGGTACAATGTCAGTTATCCGTCCCGAAGATTCGCTTATCACCGCATATCGTGATCATGCACATGCACTCGCAAAGGGCATGAGTGCTAATGAAGTTATGGCTGAATTGTATGGTAAGGCTACGGGTTGTTCTAAGGGAAAGGGAGGATCAATGCACATGTTTAGCAAGGAAAAGAAATTTTTCGGTGGGCATGGTATCGTTGGGGGTCAGATTCCTCTTGGTGCCGGTATTGCCTTTGCCGAACAATATATTGGAACTGATAATGTTTGTATTTGTTATATGGGTGATGGTGCTGTTCGTCAGGGAGCACTTAGTGAAACTTTTAACATGGCAATGCTTTGGAAGTTGCCGGTAATTTTTGTTTGCGAGAATAATGGTTATGCCATGGGTACTTCTGTATCAAGGACGACCAATATGGTTGATATCTACAAGATCGGTTTGGGTTTTGACATGCCATGTGCTCCGGTTGATGGTATGGATCCGATTGCAGTTCACAATGCAATGGATGAGGCTGTTCAAAGAGCACGTCGTGGTGATGGCCCTACATTCTTAGAAGCAAGGACTTACCGATATAAAGGACATTCCATGTCTGATCCTGCAAAGTACCGCACGAAAGAAGAAGTTGAGGGTTACAAAGCCAAAGACCCTATTGAGGTTGTAAGAGCAACTATTGAAGAAAAAAAGTATGCTGATGAAGCCTGGTTTGATTCTATAAACGAGAAAATTAAAGCTATTGTTGACGAATCGGTTAAATTTTCTGAAGAATCACCATGGCCGGATCCATCTGAACTATACACAGATGTTTATATTCAGTCTGATTATCCATCCATCCGCGACTAAATTTAAATTCTATTATTCTAATCTGGAAATAAAATGGCTGAAGTAGTGAAAATGCCTAAGATGAGCGATACGATGACGGAGGGAGTTATCGCTAAATGGCATAAAAAAGTTGGTGATAAAGTTAGTTCAGGGGAATTAATTGCCGAAGTTGAAACAGACAAGGCAACTATGGACTTTGAGTCTTTCCAGGATGGAACTTTACTATATATAGGTCCAAAAGAAGGCGAAGCGGCTGCAGTTGATTCCGTAATTGCTATTCTTGGTACTGATGGAGAGGATTATCAGGCACTTTTAAATGAATCCGCAAGTCAGAAGGAGGCTTCAGAGCCTGTTAAAGTTTCAGAGTCAGTACAAGCATCTGAAGAACCAATAAAAGAAAGTAAGCCGGTAGCAGCAATTGCAGAAACTAATTCTGCCGGAGGCAGTGATGCTTATGCTGAAGCATTGGGCGCCACCATTATCCGGATGCCCTTATTGAGCGATACCATGACTGAAGGCGTAATCGCTGAATGGCATAAAAAAGTAGGTGATCAGGTAAAAAGTGATGATGCTTTGGCAGATGTTGAGACCGACAAAGCTACAATGGAAGTAACTGCTTATGCTGATGGAGTACTTTTATATGTTGGAGTTGAAAAGGGTCAGGCAGCAAAAGTAAATGATATCATTGCGATTGTGGGTAAAGAGGGTACAGATGTATCGGCATTATTAAAATCAGGTTCTAAACCTGCAGCTAAAGAGTTAAAGGCTGAATCACAACCCGAAAAAGCAAAGCTGGAAGTTGAATCAAATGCTGCTGCAGACACACAACATGTTGAAAGCGATTCTACTTCTCGGTTGAAAGCATCCCCTTTGGCGCGCAAAATTGCAAAAGAAAAGGGAATTGATATTTCTCAGGTAAAGGGCAGTGCTGAAGGTGGCAGGATCGTCAAAAAGGATATCGAAAGCTTTAAACCTGCTGCACAGGCAGAGAGTCCGAAAGCAAGTCCGGCTCCCGCAGCTGCAACGGCACCTGCTTCAGAAACTATCCCGGCAGCTATTCCTCAATTTATTGGTGAAGAGAAATATACTGAGAAACCGGTGTCTCAAATGCGCAAGGTTATTGCCAAGCGACTTGCCGAAAGCTTGTTCACCTCGCCACATTTCTACCTGACCATGTCAATTGATATGGATACTGCGATGCAGGCCCGTACCAAGATCAATGAATTTGCATCTGTAAAAATATCATTCAATGATATGGTGCTAAAAGCCGTTGCAGTTGCTTTAAAGCAGCATCCAAATGTCAATTCATCATGGTTAGGAGACAAGATCCGTTACAATGAACATGTAAATATTGGTGTTGCCATAGCCGTTGAAGATGGTTTACTGGTGCCTGTAGTTCGTTTTGCAGATGGGAAATCCCTTTCACATATATCTGCTGAGGTGAAGGATTTTGCCCTGCGTGCAAAGTCTAAGAAATTACAGCCTGCAGACTGGGAAGGTTCAACTTTTACAATTTCTAACCTTGGAATGTTCGGTATAGATGAATTTACAGCAATTATTAATCCACCTGATGCATGCATACTGGCAGTAGGTGGGATACAACAGGTTCCTGTAGTTAAAAATGGGGCAGTTGTTCCCGGCAATGTCATGAAGGTTACTTTAAGTTGTGATCACCGTGTTGTTGATGGGGCCACAGGATCAGCATTCCTTCAAACTTTAAAGGCATTGCTTGAAGAGCCTGTAAGATTGCTGGTATAGTTTTCCGTTCCGGATCAAGTCCGGAATGACACCTGATCAAGTACGGAATGACAACAAATTGTAGTCTTATTTGTGGGTTAAGTACAGAATGACAAATAATCCCTGAGATTGAGAGCATTTGTCATTTCGGCGGAAGACTTAGTCATTTCGGCGAAGGCCATAGTCATTCCGGCGGAAGCCGGAATCAACGAAAACTAACCCCATTATTATTCCTATCTGCAAAGCCAAATACCTTTTTTAACAGCGGACTACTCCTCAGTGCAGAATTTTCTCGAATCTTTAACTCTTCCTGCGCTATTTCAGAAAATAAACCCTCCATAGCTTTTTGGGTTGCATAGGCAGCAAGGTCGGTATTTACTTTGCCCGCCATTGGGATTTGATTATATGAGGTACTCAGGTCCTTCCAATACTTCGTTGCCTCAGTTTTGTCCAGTGAATTTTGAATAATCGGATTAAATTTAGCTTCCAGAGCTTTACTGGTTACACGCTGAAAATAACTTGTTGCCGCATTTTTCTGATCGCTAAGCAATATATTTGAAGCATCCTGAACGCTCATTTCCTTTAATGCAGAGATAAAAATTGGTTTAGCTTCTTTAGCAGCAAGTTCTGCTGCACGATTCAGGCTTAGAATAAAGTCATCACAGGCCTTGTTCATGCCGATTCCACGGAGTGCTTTTTCCACTTTTCTCGCTTCAGGTGGAAATAGCAGTTTGATAGCAGAATTTCCAAGAAATCCATTTTGAAGGGACAGCCGGTCTGTACCTGCAGAAACCCCAATTTCCAGGGCTTCTTTTATTGCGTCTCCGATTTCTGTCTGACTCGGGCTACCCGGTTTGATTGCATTTGCTGCTTCTTTTAAAACCTGAGGAATCTTGAACTGAGCAAATGAAGATGCAGAGCTGGTTATAAAAACACAAAAGATTATTATTATTAATTTCATAATTTGAATTTACCGAAATTATGGGTCTTGGGGGTACTAAAATACAGCCAATTAATCCGTCTTAAATAATATACGTAATTTTTCGCTTGGAGATTCTGCTTTTTTAGCCCTTATTTCGGTCGGCATAAGCAAACACTTTCTGTAACAGAGGACTTGTTCTTGCTGATAGTTTTGTGCGTATTTTCAATTCTTCCTGTGCAATCTCAAAAAATATTCCAGCAATAGCTTTTTGTGTGACATAGGCACTTAAATCAGGGTTTACCTTTCCGACAAGCGGGATGCTGTTGTAGGCAGTAATGGCATCATTCCAATATCGGGTAGCACCAGCTCTGCTCAAACTGTTCTGTATTATGGGTTGAAATTTCTGCTGCAGTTGATCTGCGGTTACCCGTTGAAAGTATAATGTGGCAGCATCCTGTTGACCACTAAGTAAAATATTGGAAGCATCGCTGAAGGTCATCCCTTTTATCGCTGAAATAAATATCGGTTTAGCTTCAATTGCAGCAGCTTCGGCAGCTCTGTTTACGCTTAATATGACATTATCGGCCAGCTTATTTAAACCAACACTACGGAGTGTACGCTCAACTTTCTGTGCCTCTTCCGGAAAAAGGATTTTTATAGCTGCATTGGCAAAGAACCCATCCGTTTGGGACAATCTTTCTGATCCTGCGGATGTTCCAAGTTCCAGAGCTTGTTTTAGTCCAAGTGAAATCTCGGTGACACTCGGGTTCCCAAGGCCGGTTTGAGAAAGAATCTGGCCAGCCTGGTTTAAAGTATCGCAGGATGAAAACAAGAAAACTCCCGTGGATAAAACAAATATTTTTAAAAATCTCATAATTTTGATTATTGCTTGTGAGTAATGAGCAAAGACGATTTTTTTCAGTACAAGACAAAAGGTTCCTTGATCCTTGCTCTTTATTCTTTGTTCCTTTTTATAATCATCAAAACTCCTGCCAAATTCACAAATATTAATTATACTTGATTAGCTTATAAACCGGTAAACTTGAGATTTAAAAAGAATTCATCCGGCAATACTACCATAAGGGAGTTGGAACTGCTTGCTGAGTACAGGAGCACAGGTAATCTTGAACTTTTAGGTCAGCTTTATGAGCAGTATATGCCTTTGCTATTCGGTTTATGTTTGAAATACCTTAGGGATGAAGAGCAAAGCAAGGATGCTGTGATGCAAATCTTTGAGGAATTAGTAAAAAAGCTCAAAGTTCATGAAGTAGTAAATTTCAAAGCCTGGCTTTATACTCTAAGTAGAAACCATTGCCTGATGCTTCTCCGTTCATCATCAAAGCATGAAATGTTAAGTATTGATGAAAATTTTATGGAAAATGAAGCATTTGTGCATCTAAACCTTGAGGATGATACCGAAGAAAAATTATCTATAATGACAAAATGTGTTGATGATCTTCCATCAGAACAGAAATTAAGTATTAAACTGTTTTACATGGAGCAAAAATGTTATAAAGAGGTTGCAGATCAGACAGGCTTTGACCTAAATAAGGTAAAAAGCTATATACAGAACGGTAAACGAAATCTGAAAATTTGTATAGAGAAAAGAAGTGGACACTAATTATCCTGATAGTTTGATGATCAGAGCTTATCTTGAAGGTAAGCTGGATCACGAGGAAATGTACAGGCTTGAAAAACAAGCTCTTTCTGATCCTTTCCTTTGGGAGGCATTGGAGGGATACACTCATACCTCTAATCCAGGTACAGAACTAAGTATTTTGCAAAGACAATTACATGAGCGAATTGTTCATTTGCAGGAAAATAAAAAAGTTTTTGATTTTACCTGGCAGCGATTAAGTGTGGCTGCCTCAGCATCTGTATTATTTATTACCGCCGGAATCCTGTTTTGGATGAATATTAACCGATCAGGACCTGTTGCAGAAAAGCAGGTACAAGTTGCTCTCATCGATCGCGATTCGCTTAAATCTGAGATCCGGGGTTCTTCAAGCCGTACGATTATAAATGAGAAACAGTATCCTGATTCATCAAATGAGACCAGAATTACTGCTTATCAACCACAATCAGGAGTAAGTAATGATTCAAAAGCGAACAACAGATCACTTTCAGCTAAAACAGAGATTTCTGCTACCGGTAAGAGCATTGAGGCCAATAAACCCTTAAATCAGGGGCAAGGATCTGTCAGCAAGTTAGAGGCCTTAACTGAAGATGTAAGTGCTTCTGAACAGGCAGTTCAACCTGTAGCCGGATGGGATATCTACAGAAAATACATTGAGGATAATATTCGAAAACCCGCTACTGATCCAAACATCAGCGGCTCAGTATTTTTGTCCTTTGAGCTTGACAAGAATGGAAAACCATTTAGTTTCCAAATTCTGAAAGGATTGACAGAGGCCTGTGATGCAGAAGCTATTCGTTTAATCAAGGATGGTCCTTTATGGAAAACCCGGGTTGGCAGTAAGATAAATACCGGTAGAATTGAAGTCCGGTTTTGACCTCCGCAGAACTAATGGTTTATTCAAGCTTATTTGTATAAATTTGATATTCAACTCATTTTGCTTTAAAAATTCAAACAAATGAACAGATTATTGTACCTGATTTTAGTGCTATTTATCATTTCAGGCTGTAATGAGCCTGATCCAAGTAAGATTATAGATAAAAGTATTGCTTTTTATAAGATGGAAAAGCTTACTAATGCAACCCTGGAATTTAAATTCAGGACCGCCAGCTTTAAAGTTATGCAGGATGGTGGCCAGTTTAAATATGAACGTTTTTTTAGTGATTCTACGGGGAATGTTCATGATATATTAAGCAATGAAGGGTTTAGGCGCATATTGAACGATAAAGAATTGCAGCTGGATCAGAAAGACTCTGACAAGTACCGGCAATCGCTTAATGCTGTCGTTTATTTTCTTTACTTGCCACTCAAATTAAACGATGCTTCTGTAGTAAAAAAATATCTGGGCGAAAGTCAGATCAGTGGCAAAAGCTTTCATAAGATTGAGATTTCATTCGAAAAGTCAAAGGAAGCAGGTGATCATAGTGATGTGTTTTATTATTGGTTCGATACCGAAGATTGCAGCATGGATCATTTTGCTTATAGTTCAGGAGGTAATCGTTTCAGAGAGGTACTCAGAACTCAGGAAGCAGGGGGTGTAATCTTTCAGGACTATGTCAATTATCAGATGCCACTTGACGACTCAGCCACTACAGTTGATAAGTATGATAGCTTATATGAGGCTGGAAGACTGAGAGTATTATCTCAGATAGAGCTGAGGGAAATTGTATTGAAATAGCCCATGAGCATTAATTGGTCAATAATCAGCAATTAAAGAAATAAACTGAGTAAATAGTAGAGTGTTGCTGCCAATACTGCAGATACCGGTATAGTCAGTATCCATGCCCAAAGCAGGCTGATGGTTACACCCCAGCGCACTGCTGAAACACGTTTGCTCAATCCAACTCCTATAATTGCACCGGTAATTGTATGTGTAGTTGAAACCGGTATTTTAAAATGTTCGGTCATGAATAATGTGATTGCTCCGGCGGTTTCTGCTGCGACACCTTCTAAAGGAGTAACTTTAGTGATCTTGGTACCCATAGTTTTTACAATCTTCCATCCACCGCTCATAGTACCCGCTGCAATTGCTGTATAACATGCTATAGGAATCCACTCGGGAATATGATTGATCTTTACCTTACCATCTATAACGGTATAACCTACATGGAGCCATACTGACATAGTATCAACACTGAGGTTTGCATCTTTTAGATACACAATGATAGCTGCTGCAATAATACCCATTACTTTTTGAGCATCATTACCTCCGTGACCAAGACTGAATAAAGCTGATGAAACTAACTGAAGTTTTTTGAACCACCACTCAGCTTTTGAAGGGTTGGCATGGCGGCAGATATTAATAATTATTACCGTAATAACATATGCCATTATCATACCAATAATCGGGGCAAGGACGATAAAGGAAGCAACTTTTCCAATAACACCAAGGTTAACAACGCTCAGGCCACCATGTGCGATAGCTGCACCTGCAAATCCACCGATCAGGGTATGTGATGAACTTGAAGGAATTCCAAACCACCAGGTTAATAAATTCCAGCAGATCGCTGCTAAAACACCGGCAAGAATAACCACCAGGTTTATATTCATCGTATCAGCGGTCTTTGCTACTGTATCAGCCACATTTAAATTGAATATCCAGTAAGCAAGGAAATTGAAAAATGCCGCCCAAACTACTGCTTGAAAAGGAGTTAAAACCTTCGTAGAAACAACGGTTGCAATAGAATTTGCAGCATCATGGAAGCCATTGATATAATCGAATACCAATGCTAAAATAATGATTACAATTAAAAGTGTAAAACCCATATGGCTGGTGTAATATCTTTAATGATTTTATTAAGCGTTTTTCACCAGGATAGATTCAAGCACATTTGCTGCATCTTCACACATATCGGTAGCGGTCTCAAGTCCGGAGAGTACTTCCTTGTATTTTATCAGGTTTACCGCGTCTTTCTCATTATCGAAAAGCTCACCTACTGCCTTGTCAAAAATATAATCAGCCTGATTTTCAATACTGTTTATTCGAACACAGCAATCAGCTATCAAACGGATATTTTTTAAATCCCGCAATTCGTGAATTGCTTTATGCAGGTCATGGCATGCTTGCAAGATCAGGCTGGCGAGTTCTTTTATCGGCGGAGTTATGATGGTAACATTATAAAGATCCATACGACTGGCAGAACCATGAATATAATCGGCAATATCATCGATTGCACTTGCAAGTCTGTGAATATCTTCGCGGTCGAATGGGGTAATAAAATTCTTACTTAGCTCCAGGTGGATTTGATGAGTAATCTCATCTCCGGTATGCTCAAGATCTTCAATGTCTTTGAATAATTTCTTACGAAGTGTAAGATCTTCAGTATTAACTGCTTCAACAAGCTTTTCGCCTAATTGGATTAGGTTTGCACTATCTTTTTCGAAAAGGGGAAAAAATTTTTTGTCCTTAGGAATAAAGTACTGAAAAATACTGTTCAATGACATCGGATTGGATTTTAAGATTGAACAAAGCTACAAACCCTATGTTAAGTTAATGTTAATAAACTAATCCGTTTTATTTATCCCTCTGGAGTGTAAATCCAAAGGTTGAACCTATATTTTCGGTACTTCTAACGGTGATAGTTTGCTGGTGTGCTTCAATAATATGTTTCACAATTGCAAGGCCCAAACCAGAGCCTCCAATTTGTCTGGAGCGGCTTTTATCAGTACGGTAAAATCGTTCAAATAGCCTGGGGAGATATTTTTCTTCAATCCCAATTCCATCATCGGTTATCTCCACTAAAATCTGGTCATGAAGTTCAAAAGTTTTGATGGACGTATTTCCACCGCTCTTTCCATATTTAAAGGAATTATCTATCAGGTTTACCAAAACCTGTCTGATTTTTTCACGGTCGGCATATACCCAGGTAGGGCTATGGTACTTTTCTTTAAATTGAAGAGTAATATTGTATTTTTTTGCTTTGAGTTCCAGGGAATCAAATACCTCATGGATCAGCTCTACTAAATTGAAACGATCATAACTGATGGGTATTTCCCCGCTTTCCAGCTTTGAAATAGCATCCAAATCTTTGATAAAAAATGCGAGGCGGTCTACATTTCTGGAGGCTTTCTCGAGAAATTGACGGGATATTTCAGGATCATCAATATCCCCTTCCTGCAAAGCTTCAATATAACCCTGAATTGCAAAAAGAGGAGTTTTCAATTCATGGGAAATATTGGATAAGAATTCTCTTCTGAATTTTTCCTGGTCTTTTAACTGGTCGATCTCTGATTTTTTATCCCTTGCCCACTCCTTTACTTCAAGTTCAACGTCATTAATCGGATCAGTACTTACATATTCACCCAATGCATCTTTCAGATCTTTACCCAGTTTCAGGTTATGAATGAGCTTATAAATCAGCTTTATTTTGCTGTAAACAAATCTTTCAATCAGATAGTAGAAAACCAGATAGCTGGTGATCAGGGAAACAGCAAAAGTAATGAAGAAGTCAAGTAAATTTTCCTGAAAGTAGAAGTTGATTATCGACAAGGATAAAGCAACCGCCAAGGCATTGATAAAAACGAGTACCCACAATTTCATCTTGCAAGTTAATATTTTAACGTCTCGCCATGTGTTTTTTTAACCAATATTTGTGTAATGCCGGGAAGTTTTCCAAGAGTTAATACAGTCAGATCAGAAATTAATGTGTTTCCAAATAACTTCTGAATCAGGCGGCCACTTTTAAGTCTGAGAGCAAATTGCTTTTCCCATTGAAGTCTGTATTCATTTTCGAGCCCAATTCTGTTCAATGCAGACTCCTTTTTTGCAAAACGCATGATACTATCTGCAAGAATTTTTGCCGAGTGAATTGCGATTGCCATTCCATTCCCGCACAAAGGAGTAATCATTCCGGCTGAATCACCGCAAAAAAGCAAATGATTTTCTGTCAGTGTTTTTTTTTCGAATGAAATTTCGTTGATTACTTCAGGACTTTCATATAAAAATTCTGAGTTTTCAAACAGGTTTCGTAAATGCGGATTTCTGAATAGAACCTCTTCCTCCATCTCCGGAATGCTGGAATATTTTTTAAGATTTGCAGTTTCTGAGAGGTAACACAGACAGAATTTATCATCTTCAATCTTATTTACCCCGCAATAACCACCCTGGAAATTATCCAGGCGGACCAGGTTGCCTGGAAGATCAGTTTTGATATGGTATTTTACACCCAGATACGGGCTTCGTCTGTAAAAAAAACTGCGATTTAGTTTTTGATCCAGATTAGATCTTTTTCCATAGGCTGCAATGGCGATATCAGACTCATAACCTGTGTTTCCCGGTGTAGTGATTTTGAATTTATTTTCCTTAAACTGAATATTATCCACTCGTTCGAATATAAATTCAACGCCAAGTTTTTTTGCTTGCTCGTACATTAAATTGTCCAGCCTATAACGGCTTAAGCCAAATCCGCCCAATGGCAGATTTGCCTCCAAAACTTTACCGGATACAGATGTGATTGCCAAACGGTTTACTCGTGAGTAAGCGGATTCGGCAATTCCTATATTTAATGATTCTAAAAACGGGAGAACCTCATTCGAAATATATTCACCGCAAACTCTGTGGAAAGGATATTTTTTCTTCTCAAATACACTTACCTGAAAGCCATTCTGTTGAAGAAGTATAGCACTGGTCAATCCTGCGAGTCCGCCTCCGATTATCAGTATATTACTCATGCTCAATTTTCAGATCAGATCGTTCCTGTATTCTTAATTTTTCGTGTTGAAATGCATACCTGCCATCTGAATGCCCACATCCATTTGATCGAAAAAGTTTTAAATCCTCCTTTTTTCAATAGCTTCTCAAGCTCCTCCCGTTTGAAGCTTCGAAGAACAGAAAGTTTGGAATCATGTTTAACCATTTCAGATTTCGAAAAAACAGAGGTTAAAACACCTATGGAATGATAGGCAAACCAGTGGCGGTGTAAATCATTGATGATGACATATTCAGCTGCACAATCAGCCATTTTTTGAGTAAGCCTGATCCAATTTTCGTCGGCAAAATGATGGGTAAAAAGACTTGAGATTACAATATCAAATTGGTTACTTATCAGCTGTTCACTCATAACATCAGCGAGAATATAGGAAATCTCCGGAAAATCTTTGGATTTTTCTCTTGCATATTCGATTGCTGATTCAGTGGCATCGACTCCAATTAAATTAATTTTAAGATTTCGCCTTCGTGCCCATTTTGCAATCACTCTCAATGAATCTCCTCCACCGCAACCCCAGTCACTGATAATCATCCCATCCTTCAAACCTATCCTCTTGAAAGCATTAAAAAACACATTGTAACCACCCAAAAGCTTGTTTACTACTTCAAGTTCATCCATAATGGGGTCGATTATCTCATGTCCCAATGAGAAATCGTCCATCATTTCTTCTTTCAAACTTCGGCAACTAAAGTCAGGCATTTCCGCTTCTTTTTAAAATCATCGATTCAACTGTTAGGCCAGGTCCAAAAGCAAAACTAAGAATGTTCTCACCATCGATTCCCTCCGGATCTTCCATAAGCTTTTTGAGAACAAATAATATAGTGGCAGATGACATATTTCCATATTCCCTTAATGTATCATAGGCAAAACGATTTGCACCGGATGAAAAACCAAGTGCATTTTCAGCTGCCTCGAGGATTTTTCTCCCTCCCGGATGTACTGCGAAACGGCTGATTTCATCGAAACGCATACCCGCTTTCCTCAGGAGTTTATTGGAAATAGACTGAATATGTTTTAAAATCAGTTTGGATACCTTAGAAGTAAGCTTCATTTCAAACCCTGCATCCCCAACATACCAACCCATTTCATTTTTGGCCTCATTCAAAAATTCAGAATAAAACGTATCAAGCAAGAGATATTTATTTAAGGCCTTAGTGTCGGTGCTGTTTTCTACAATTACAGCAGCGGCGCCATCCGAGAAAAGCGAGTTGGCAACCCAGTTATCCAGGTTATTTACCTTTTGAAAGTGAAGTGTGCAAAGTTCAACTGAAACAATCAGTATTTTTGCTGATGGATCGGCTCTGCAAATATAATCAGCAACTTTAAGAGCATTTAAGCTGCCGTAACAACCCATAAAATTGATGCAGGTTCGTTCTATACTTTGATTTAAACCTAGTTTCTCGACCAGTTCGATATCTATTCCGGGTGCATACATGCCTGTACAACTGACAGTTATCAGGTGAGTAATAGAAGGCTTAGGAATCTCACCATGATTGGATAAGCAATCATTAACTGCTTCTGATCCAAGGTTTGCAGCAGTATCCTGATAAAGACATAATCGTTCGCGGGTTCCGGGAAAAGGTTCAAAATCAGCAGTCTTACCGAAGAAAGTATTGTTAATACTTTCTTTTTCCCCGAAATCAGGAATTACTGAGAAGCGGTGTTCAATTCCTGAATGATCATAAATTCGTTTTAGTCGGGAAGCATTTGAATTATCTAATCTGAATGCCTTACGCATAAAATGATAAATATCATTTTGTGGTATCCGGTATTTTGGGTTGGCGGTACCAATCGCGCTAATACAACTACTCATGCCAGTAAATTACTAAATATTTATGTTTTTGGTTTTATAAACAATATGTAAGCCAGAATTGAACATATTATTTTTAATATTATCAATCATAGCATAAAAGTCCTATTGCAGTATAAAATGCTATTTTAGTAAATGAATCTTTCAAGAAGTATTTTTCCTACTGCATCTACATTATTGCATTTGCGCTTTTTGTTTTCAGTATTCCTGCTTCCTGTATTTTTATTTGCTCTTTCTCAGGTACCCGAAATCAAAGTGCAGAATGCAATTTTAACACTTGTTATCTGGCATTTGATGGTTTATCCTGCCAGCAATGGATACAATAGTTATTTTGATAAAGACGAGGGAAGTATTGCACTCATAGAAAATCCTCCACCTGTTGATAAAAGCCTGTACTATTTTCCCCTCATACTTGATATAAGTGCTTTATTATTAGCAGTTTATGTGGGATGGATTTTATTTTTTTCAGTGTTAATCTACGGGGTGTTTTCTAAAATGTATAGTCACCCTTTAATCAGGCTAAAGAAATATCCGCTTACAAGTTTCATGATTGTATTTATTTTTCAGGGAGCCTTTGTTTACTGGAGCACTTATGCTTCAATTTCGGGTGTTGATGTATTATTTGGATGGAATTTGAATTTTACGCTTGCCGGACTCATTTGTTCCTGTCTGATTGGTGCAACTTATCCGCTTACTCAGGTGTATCAGCATGAAGAGGATTCGAAAAGGGGAGATAAGACCCTCAGCCTCATTTTAGGTATCCGGGGTTCTTTTTACTTTTCAGCCTGCCTGTTCCTGCTTTCCGGAATTCTCCTTTTCATTTATTGGGACAGATTGGAATTAATTGGGAATTTCTGGTTGTTTTTGATTGTCTCTGCCCCGGTATTTGTATTATTTCTTAGTTGGTTTGCCAAAGTTTACCGGGATCCTGTGAATGCTACCTTTAAGAACATGTCCCGAATGACTCTCTTAAGCGGAATAATGATGTTGATTTATTTTGGCCTGCTGAATATCATCTAAAAATTGAAACAAAAACCAAAAAATTTAAGTTTGGGCACATATCCTATACCCTATTCACCCTCCCATTCCCTATAAAACTGCTCCAGATACTGTTCCATAAATAAATGTCTGCCCGCCGCTATCTTACTTCCGGTTTCAGTATTCATTTTATCTTTTATCAACAGCAGTTTTTCATAAAAATGATTGATTGTTGGCGCAGCAGAATTTTTATATTCTTCTTTGCTCATATTCAGAGCTGGAGGAATTTCTGGGTTGAATAATTCACGATTTTTGAATCCTCCGTAAGTGAATGCTCTTGCAATTCCAACTGCCCCAATGGCATCCAGCCGGTCGGCATCCTGAACAATTTCGAGTTCCTTTGAGTAAAACTTTACTTTCTCAAAACTTGCTTTAAATGACATATTGCGAATTATCTGCTGAACATGCAGAATCAAATCTTCGGACAGCTCCAGCGATGTAAGAAATTCCCCGGCTTTTTTGGGACCGATCTCCTCGTCTCCATCATGAAATTTGCTGTCAGCAATATCGTGTAATAAAGCAGCCAGTTCAACAATGAGTTGGTCGGCTGATTCTGTTTTTATGATTTGGAGTGCATTTTTCCATACCCGCTGAATATGCCACCAATCGTGACCGGTTTCGGCACCTTCTAAAGTATGCTTAACAAACTTTACTGTTTCAGCGATGAGCTGGTCATGATTCGGGTTTGGGTTCTCTTTTACTGCCTTCATATAATTCGTATTCCAATAGCCTGCAATCAAGTTTGCCATTGTAAAATTCGATTCTCCTTGAAGCCCGCAAGCCGATTTTTTTTGCAAGATCAGGGTTTCCTGTGAAAATGTATCCTCTGTATCCCTTGCACTTCTGTTTCATAAAATCACCAATCCGCTTATAGGTAGCTTCAAGTTTGGTGTGAACTCCAAGGCGCTCACCATACTCCGGGTTAAAAATCACTACTCCGGCAGCTTCCGGAACTTCAGTATCTGCAAAATCGCAGACTGAAAAATCAATCAGATGATCAACACCGGCAGTTTTTGCATTTTTGATCGAAATATCTATTGCATCTTCCGAATAATCTGTAGCAACAATTCTGAAATCAATCTCTTTTTTTGCCTTCTCTTTAAGTTTACGTCTTTCTTCGAAAAAAACCTGTTCATCGTATCCAATGACGTGCATGAAACCATAGTTCATGCGAAACATTCCGGGTGTTTTATCGGTTGCAAGCAAGGCTGCTTCAATCGCCAGAGTTCCTGATCCGCACATAGGTACCACAAATGGACTTTTTCTATCCCAACCTGTAGCCATAATGGTTCCGGCGGCAAGTGCTTCCAGCATGGGAGCTTTACCCGGGATTTTGCGGTATCCATGTTTGGCAAGGGTTTCACCAGAGGTATCTATAAATATCTCAGCATCATTTTCCTTCCAATAGAGGTGAATAACCGCTTTATTTGTCTCTGGTCCGGTATTTGGTCTGATCTCTTTTTTCTCTTTAATACGATCTACAATTGCATCCTTCACTTTCAGATTCGCGAAAAGCGGAGTAGTGATCGTTTCATTATCGACAGTTGAACTTACTGAGAAATAGCCGGTAAAGTCAATCAGCTCTTCCCATGATATTTCCAGTAATTCCTTATAAAGTCTTGCCGGATTTTCGGCAGTGAATGCTTTAATAGAGTATAAAACCTGACTTGCACAACGCAAGTTCAGATTCAGTGGTATACAATCGTTGATAGTGCCTTCCAACTCTAAACCAGTACTGAATGCTCTCTTTATCTTATAACCCAATGCTTCTACCTCCTGCTGCAGATAAGGAGCGAGGCGATTGTTGCAGGTAATAATGATTTTGCTTTTTGTGTGGAAAACTTGCATAATAAATTGCGAAGTTAACAATTAAAAACTGCCTTAATTTTATACTTTTACAAATCGTATCCGCCGGCAGGTTTTTGCAAAACGAGCCGGTTAATTTTATAGGGTCTTAAACCAGAAAATATCATTAAATTTTTTTTAACATGGACATAAAAGGTAAAGTACATGAGATCTCACCGGTAATTACCGTGAGCGAAAAGTTCAAAAAACGTGAGCTTATAATTGAATACGCAGAAAATCCAACTTACCCGGAATTTGTAAAGTTTGAGGCAGTTCAGGAAAAAGTAAATCTGTTCGACAATATTAATGTTGGTGATCAGGTCGAATTGTTTTTTAACCTTCGCGGGCGTGCCTGGAAAGATCCTAAGACAGATAAAACCGCTTATTTCAATACTCTATCTGTATGGAGAATAAATTCCCTTGGTTCCGGTGGCGCTGCCCAGGCGGCTCCTGAATATGCGGCTCCGGTTGATATCAGCTCAGCTCCCGATGATGATGATCTTCCATTCTGATCATAAGTCTGAAATATATTAAAATCATAAGCCCCATCCGGTAATCCGGAACGGGGCTTTTTGATTCTCAACAAATTATTATTCTTTAACCAATCGTTTTATATACCAAACTTTATTTTGCTCGATACTAATATAATAGACTCCATTGTGGGAAAGTGGAATCTGTTTCATGTAAGATCCATTAAAATTGGGAAGATCATCCGTAAATAGAGGTTTCAGATCAGCGTTCAGGATCTTAAGCTTTAACAGCCCCTTACTATCTAAATTAAAAGAAATTCCAATCTTACCATTTGAAAAATTTGGAAACAGGGTCAGGTCCTTAACATCCAAAAGATTGTCGGCATTTTCAAGACCTGTAATCGCCTTCAACTGACTATTATCTGCATCACTCAGGCGGATATTCATCCTGCTTGATATTCCGTTCTTGTCAGTTGAATTAAAATTAAAAGAAGAAGAATTATTCCTGTTCCTGCTACCCGGGAATTCACTTCTTTCAAATTCAAATGTCATTGGTGGAGCAGAATGCATTGGCGCTCGTGGCATTCGTGGCATTCGGGGTGCCTCCGGAGCCATATCCCTGTGCATCGTGATGATACGTTTCCTGATATTACTATCCAATCCATCTATTTGGAATCTGAATTCTTTCATGATGGTATCGGTATTAAAGTCAAATGACATACTGTCTCCATTAAACTTGAAAAAATGTAATTCGCCCGGCATTTTATCTTTGAAATCAAATTCAAACTCTTTCATATCACCGTCTTCCCAATGCAAGACATGCGGGGAATTGCCTTTACGGCTGATAATAATTTCATTATCTATTCCACTTTTGGGCTTAATTAGTACTCTTTTTTCAAAAGATCCGCCCTTAGCCTTTAAACGGCCTTCCATATCTTTGAACTCTTTCCTTAAGCGCATTCTTTCTTCCTGATCTGCCTCGCTTAATTTTTTTCCATTAATTATCGTGTCGCCGTTTTTGATAATAATACTTTGACTGATTTTTTTTTCTACCTGAGCCTTAGCTGAAGCCCCTGAGCTTACAACGATTAGGGTAATAAATCCCATCAGCATAAGGTGTGGATTGAGAATGAACCTTTTCATATGTTTTGGTTTAGTATTTAAATGCTTGTATTTTGAACCGCTTTGTAGTATTGAATCATTTTTAAGAATATGATCTAAATTCAGGATCCAATTCTCTGATTTGCTAAACCAAAAGTAAATGACCGATGAATCGGATTTTGTTAATGCTTTGTTAAAATATGTTAAAACTATATTGACAAAGAGAGTGTTGTGTATTTTTGTTTTGGGATGAAGAGTAAAAGTATCAGTTTAATAATTGGATTGATGACCATAGCCTTGCTTGGGGTAATGGGAATGCAATGGTATTTTTTCAGACAGTCTTTTCAACTTCAATCGCGTTTGTTTGATCAGTCTGTGCACGAAGCTTTGAATAATGTAGTTGAACGACTGGCAAAAAGAGATGCAAATAATTTTCTTGAAAAGAAAGCCGAGTTTATCAGTCTTCCAGAACCACCAATCATCGAAAAGGCCCCCGTTTTTGTAGCTGCACCAGAAAAGCCCCTCAGAATTAAGCGCATAAGGCCAAGGATGTCGGATGAAAATTATATGCTGGTTCAGCAAATAAAAGCGGATAGTATTTTCATGATCAGAGACAGCCTGATGAGGGCAAGATATCCAAATATGCTTTCATTTAATGATGCGGTTACAGCATCTGAGCTAAAAGATCTTGAATATAACCTGAGGGTAGATGTCTATCAGGTCGAAGATGCCTTTGGTCAGATCCATGAACAAACCCGGCGAACAATTTCCAGAGCTCCAAAAGCATTTCCGCAAATTAATGCTGCAATATCCGGATCTGCCCCTGGATTATTACCCGATTCTGTGACTCAATATATCGTTTTCGATCCTGTTGAAGGTACATTTTTGCGAACCATTCCCAGACCAAGGTTGAGGAATCTGCCGCGCCCGCCAGAGGTAATTGAAGCAGATCAGGACACCCGTGTACAGAAAGTGAAGCAATATTTTGCCGAAGGAAAACAAAACAAAGAGGATGTATTTAAAGATCTTTATCAGGAGTACCGGGAGGTTGATGTTCCACTGAATAAACGTGTTCATCCACAGACACTTGACTCGATGCTCAGAGCAGAATTAAGTAATCTCTCAATTCTGAGTAATTATGAGTACAAGGTTACTTCTGCCGAGAGGGATTCACTTATATTTACAAGGGCCTCCAATCAAACGAAATTCCTGCCTTATAACAGCTATGAAACTCCGCTCTTTCCAAAAGATATGATCAGAGATTCAGGAATGTTAACCATTACGTTCCCTGATAAAAACTCCATTATTCTTTCCAATATGACCGCCATGATGGGTTTATCAGGTGGTTTATTGCTCATTCTGATCTTTAGTTTTGGATATACTATTCATTCAATTCTGATGCAAAAGAAGATATCAGAAATGAAGACTGATTTCATCAACAATATGACTCATGAGTTTAAAACTCCGGTTGCTACAATAATGATTGCCAGTGAGGCTCTGAAAGACCCTGAACTGACAACCGATAAGAGCCGTATTGAACGTTTGGCAAATATTATCTACGATGAAAATGTTCGTCTTGGAAATCATATAGAAAGGGTTCTTAATATTGCAAAAATTGAAAAAGGTGATCTGAAACTTGAAAACAGGGATGTGGACATGAACGATCTTCTTTCAGCGATAGTCGACAGCATGTCCCTTCAGCTTCAGAAGAGGAATGCAAGCATTGAGCTTGATCTGAAAGCAGAATATTCGACAGTTACCGGGGATGAACTTCACCTGTCAAATGTGATTTTTAACTTGCTTGATAATGCAAATAAATATAGTCCTGACAATCCCCAGATAAAGATCAGTACCTTCATATCGGGTAAAAATCTGATTATACAGGTTGCAGACAAAGGGATTGGAATGAGCAGGGATCAGTTATCAAAGATTTTTGATCAGTTCTATCGAATCCCAACAGGTAATCTGCATGATGTAAAAGGTTTTGGTTTGGGTTTAAGCTACGTGAATAATATTGTTAAACGTCTCAACGGTACGATCCGGGTAAAGAGTGAAAAAGATCTTGGATCAGAATTTGAGATTAGTCTTCCTTTGAAACTCATTGTCTAATGGGTGCAGGCTTATTTAAATAATAATTTTCCTTTTTTGGGATCTTTGATATGAAAAAAATATTATTAGCCGAAGACGACCCGAATCTGGGTATGCTTTTACAGGATTATTTGCAATTAAAAGGAAAATTTGAAGTTGTACTATGTCAGGATGGCGATGAAGCTCTGAAAAGGTTCAATAGCGATCATTTTGATATGTGTATCTTCGATGTAATGATGCCCAAAAAGGATGGTTTTACATTGGGTAAAGACATTCGCCGAATAAATTCAAAAATTCCAATCATTTTTGCAACAGCCAAGACTATGATCGAGGATAAAGCTGAAGCATATAATTTAGGAGGAGATGATTATATCACAAAGCCATTTCGTATTGAAGAATTACTTTTAAGGATCAATGCTTTGTTTAAAAGGGTTTCAGATCCTGAAAAGACTGAGGCTTCTGATCAGCAATCAAAATTTGAGATTGGCAATTATAAATTTGACTATACCGCACAACTAATTACAAATGCTGATTCCCAGCAAAAGTTATCTACTAAGGAAGCAGAATTGCTCAGGCTTTTGTGTCTAAAAAAGAATGAGGTTCTAACCCGCGAAGAGGCATTGATCTCAATCTGGCATGATGATAACTACTTCAATGGCCGTAGTATGGATGTTTTCCTGAGTAAACTACGTAAGTACCTTAAAGGAGATCCAAAGGTAGAGATTATCAATGTGCATGGTAAGGGATATAAGTTATTGGTTAGCTGATTTTTAAAGCGGCAATAATTTATTGGTTTTAGTATCTTTAGGTAAATTACCATTTATGAAATTCCCTTCCCTGCAGACTTTTGTCCATTCCATAAGGAGTGTTTTGTTGCGGTTTCCACTCGAAATAGGATTTGCTCTGTTGGGTACTTTGGTTGCGACGGTTTTCATAGAAATCAGTGATCTCAACCTGGCAGCAGAAAGCCTTTGTATGAGGCTTATACTAATTGCTAATCTTGGTCTTGTTTTATCCTTTTCTCTTAGTCTTTTTTCAGAAAGCCATTCTCATTCCGTCCTGAAAAAAAACTTGTTCAGAGTTATAATTTTGCTCGTTATTGTTGGTTTATTTTTTTTGATCGACCCATTAAAACGTGAAACCGATTTTTTCAGATTTATTTTGCTTGCTCTGGCCTTTCATCTTTCAGTTTCTTTCGCTGCCTATTTCGGGAAAGGACATATCAATGCATTCTGGCAATTCAACAGGATTATTTTTCTTCGCTTTTTAATCGGCGGAATATACTGTGCAGTACTGTTTCTTGGGCTTGCCGCTGCCATTGGATCTATGAATTTTCTGTTTAATTTTAAGTTTGAGTGGGATACTTTTGCAATTTTATGGGTCTGGATAGCGGGCATCTTTCAAACCGTGTTTTTCCTGTCGGGAGTTCCGGTAAATTTAAATGAACTTGAAGAGGATAAAAGCTATCCCGGCGGACTAAAAATATTCACTCAATTCGTTCTTATTCCACTGGCTACAGTTTATGCAATTATACTGCTTGCTTATGAAGCTAAGATTCTGATTGAATGGGAGCTTCCCAAAGGCTTGGTTTCAAATCTGATACTTGGATATGCAGTTTTTGGAATTTTATCACTACTTCTCATTTATCCAGTTAGGAATCAGGATGAAAATAAATGGCTGAAAACATTCAGCCGAAGTTTTTATTATGTGCTTATACCTTTGATATTATTGCTTTTCTGGGCAGTTTTGGCCAGGGTTATTGACTATGGAATTACTGAGGAACGCTATTTTCTGATCATTCTGGCTGCCTGGCTTGCATTTATTAACGCCTATTTCCTGATTTCAAAAAGTCAGAATATCATGATTATCCCCTTCAGTTTGTGCTTGGTAACAGCATTGTCTGTTTATGGACCGCAGGGTGCATTTTCTACGTCAAAGAGATCACAGATCAATGAACTGAAACAATTATTCGAAAAGCACAAATCACTTGATGGGGATAAGATAACTGCGCTAAAGCTTAAGCCAGTGAAAGAAGATATGAACCGGATGATTAATATTGTGGATTACCTTGTAAATATGCACGGTTTGGAAAGTTTCAGCCCAATTGTAAAGCGGGACCTTAAGCTAGTAGCAGATTCATTAAATTCTGATAGCCTTAAGAAGAAATATGATTCCCGAACCAGTAACTGGGAGATTAAAAGCCGGCAGAAACTTTGGGTATACACCTATTTAAACCTTCAGCCGGATGATGCTAAGGGTTCTAAACTGAATCTTGGATACAATCTGGTTGAAGCCTTCAATGCAGACCTTCTCCCATTGAATGAAGCAGATTATATGCTTACACTGAATATATCATCTGATACCTTGTCAAACATCATAAATGCTCAGAAATTGCTCATTACCCGTATCGGAAATCAGAGTAAATTAAAAGTGATTTATGGATCAGAAGAAAAATATCTCATACTTGATTCGATGATCAATCGACTGGATATGGAATTGAAGAAGCAGAATTTATCCGACAAGCAAGCCATGCAGGTCTCCAGACAATTGCTTTCTCAGCAAATGGAATTTGATAAGCTGAAACTTCAATTTGAATGGAACCAGATAAATTTTAATGATAATAAAGATCTGATTTCCGCAAATGGCTATGTTTTGTTAAGTGTTAAAGATTGATAATTATTAGAATTTACAATCTATGGTTACTTTGAAGTATAAAAAAAGTCAATCTATGTGGTTAAATATTAATCTTCAGTTATTTTAATATTCTATATAACTCTCTATATATTATTGATTTTCAATTTATTCCAAATACCA
>CAYHGN010000013.1:0-42645 GCA_964356005.1 uncultured Sphingobacterium sp. | reverse complement strand
ATTAGGCCTGCCGCTAGCGTTCATCCTGAGCCAGGATCAAACTCTCCATTGTAAAAATGATGGTTTGTCCTAGCCCTATTATATCTCAAATAGAACTAGTATTAATTATATCTATGTTCGTATTTAACTTAAAATAACTGAGTATCTTATTACTCGTTATACTTCAATTGACATTTCTTTAAAGAACGTTGCGCCTTCGCCTCGCGGGTTGGCTTATATTTAGCTGGTATTGCTACCGGTAAATCTTTCAGTGTTTATCGCTCCAGGCATCGCGCCTTCAGCTTCTTTTGTTTTCCCCGTTTTTGTTGGGACTGCAAAGGTAGAAACATTTTCTACTTACGCCAAATTTATTTTGAAGTTTTTTTTAGAGTGCCTTTTCACTCACTCCTCCCCTCTAATCTCCCTCTCCTTTTCCTCCAAAACCCTCAAATAACAGCCCACATCTCTTTCGTTGCGGGTTGCAAAGGTATGTATTTTCACCATTCTACACAACACTTATTAAGAATTAATTCGTCAGATTTACTTAAGTCGCTGGTAACTAAAGACAAAAATATTTTAAGTGGTTTCAATACTATCCCGTATCAAGTATTCCTGTATTTTTGGATTAATTATGAGCAGCAAACTTCCACCCGCGTTTATCCGGTCTTTAATAGAACACTATAATATAGAAGAGGAAGAGTTTATCTCATCCCATGAAAGCGGCGAACAGCTAACTTCGGTCAGGATAAATCCCTTTAAACCGGCGAATCTGTTTAAATCAGATGACCAGGTGCCCTGGTGCGAAAATGGAATGTATCTGAAAGAAAGGCCTTCATTTACCGCTGATCCGCTTTTTCATGCAGGCTGTTATTATGTACAGGAAGCTTCTTCCATGTTCCTTGAACAAGTACTGAAGCATTCCACAGATCTTTCTGAAACCCTCAGAGTCCTCGATCTGTGTGCTGCTCCGGGTGGAAAAAGCACTTTGATCAGTTCGCTCCTGAACAAAAATAGTTTACTGCTGGCCAATGAGATCATCAAAACCCGCGTACCTGTACTTTGTGACAACCTTAGCAAATGGGGGCCTGAAAATACTTATGTCAGTAATAATGATCCTAAGGACTTTAAACGACTGGAAGGTTATTTCGATGCAATTATAGTCGATGCTCCCTGCTCGGGCTCAGGAATGTTCAGAAAAGATCCGGCAGCTATTAATGAATGGTCTGAGAATGCCGTGGATTTATGCAGTCAGCGACAAAAGCGGATACTTGCCGACGTTTATCCTGCATTAAAACAAAACGGAACACTGATCTATTCAACCTGTTCCTATTCAAAACAGGAAAACGAAGAAATATCCGACTGGCTTTGCGAAGAATTTGATCTTTCGCCGATTCAAATCCCACTAAAATCTGAATGGGGTATTATTGAAACCCTGTCAGATCAGCATAAATGCTTTGGCTACCGCTTTTATCCTCATAAAGTGAAAGGAGAAGGTTTCTTCATTACAGCCTTCCGTAAAAACCAAGTAGCTGCATCTCCCCATATTAAAAGAGCAAAAGAAAATTCTGTCAACCAAAAAAGTGAGGATCTGATCAGAAAATGGATTAAACCCTCTGAAGATCTTAGAATAATAAATCTGAATGATGAATTTTTTGCAATCCCGACTCGCCATGAAGCAGATCTGCAATATTTACAATCTAATCTCTACTTAAAAAAATCAGGAGTCAGGATCGGAAAGATAATGGGCAAAGACCTGGTACCAAATCATGAACTTGCAATCAGCCTGATTGCCGGTTCTGAATTGTCAAAACTTAATCTGACACGGGAACAATCCATTGCTTACCTCAAAAGGGATGAACTCCGGATTGAATCAGACATCCGGGGCTGGGCCTTGATGTGCTTTCAGGGCCATCCTATGGGATGGGCAAAGATTCTGGGCAATCGTCTGAATAATTATTTTCCGAAGGAAATGAGAATTGTTAATCAGAGTATCAGTTAAAAACGAACAGCCGTTATTTTAAAAGTAACGGCTGCCGTCAGGTCAGTTAACGCTAAAATTGCTAATGTTGAATAATTACCTGTTTCTTAATCACATTTTTGCCTTCGGTAATATGAAGGTAATAGGTGCCGTTAGGCAAATCCCTGGTATTAAAACTAATTTTTAACTGACCATTATTCTCTCCTTGCCTTAATACAGTTCCCTTTTCATTATAAAGTTTCACTTTAAACCGGTTTGATTTTTCAGAAAAATTACTTCTTGAGAACTTTTTATCATTCTTGTCAAAAGTTTGCTCTACACTAATTTCATCGCCTGCCGGATTGGGGAAAATGGAATATTGATATGGACTATAACACTCTTCGGACCTGAATCCTACATTAAATACCTCTGTGCCGCATGGACTTGTTGCAGTTATCTTGAATATTATCTGCTGCCCATAACCTGTGAAGTAGGAATAAAGCGAAAAGTCCAAACCATTGTTTGACCCCCAGCCAATTCCCGGATCAGAAGCATAAACTAACTCAGGAATAACGGATGTGGCTCCTGGAATTGAAAAGTAGGCATGAAAGGTTGTACTTAAAGCACAAACCACATTATTAGGCACAGAATAATATTGTTGAACTGGGTTTGACTGTTCTATTCCATTATTATCTATGTAGCGATAATAAAGTGGGGTAATTAAGTCAATATTGCAACTAAATACATCCTTGACTTTCTGAAGAAATTGCCCGCCCCACTGGTGATTAGGCTCTATAACTGTTCCCTCGGCATATTCATTCCATGCGCTGAGCATAATAATATTCTTACTTTTGGTTGAATTAGAATATGCCATATTTCTGGCAGTTATCAATGACTGCTCAAACAAGGCTGGCGTGGCAACGGCCTGATCTAAAGGATCCAGGCTATAGTTGTTACAAGGATGACCAAATCCATTGTTTACCCCATTGATAACCTCATCCATGGTGATCGGACCCCGATTCCATCCAGCTGAAACTGGCATCTGATATTTCAAGTTGCTGTTGGCGAGCATAAAAGTATAAAAATCGCTGTAAACCCCTTGCATGGTCGTGTAATCGTAATTCCAGTTATGATTACTAACAGCCCCGTTACATAAAGTAAAAGTACTATTTGACCAGGCATCGGCTCGATCAAAGTACTTATAGCCGTAAGATGTTACTGCATCAAACCCGGCGTTTTGGGGGTGATTGATTAACCACGTAGTATAGTTTGCAATAGTAGTATTAGGATCCTCAATCGGAGAGAAGGCGTCGGGCGTCATTACAGCCACAAAATAAAGTTCTTGACCCACTAACTGTTCAATCCTTTCTAAAAGAAATTTTGTTCTCTTGTCCCGATCATTTACATCACTCCCTAAGGGTGCAAAAAAAGGATCGCTCATACAATAAGTGCCAATACCCTCGATATTATTGCTAGAGCTTCCTTCGGGCATAGATGGGTAGTAGATATAAAATGCAGGCTTCCCATCGATTTTCTTGTATCTGGAATGGTTTATGAATTGAGACCAATAAGATGTCATATCCCCAAGCCCCTCGCTTAGATAACGCTGGCATCCGCTTTGAACAACGATTTCCTTAAAGTCGTTTGCCCACATGATGGCAAAGTCCATCCCGTGAAAATTAAATCCAGGTTCAACTAGATTTTCCAGAACTTGTTGATATGATCCGCCGTAGTCATTGTAACTATTATAGAAGTTCCAGTAACTGTCAATAACCACGAAATCTATTTCATTATTTTTCATGAGCTCGAACTGGCTTTCCGTAACCGATGCCATCTTCTCATCATACCATACCGGGCTGGGCGAGTAATTAGGCAACGGCATCCGCGCTTTATCCGACAGGCCTTTTCCGATTAGAAAGGCGTCGTAGTCATTAATGTATCTCCAGTTACCCTGCATTGGGTCTGTACCAGGATAATGCCACCAAGGCATATAAAATACCCCCACATCATACTCGGTCCTTACAAACTGACTTTTTGTTGTTTCTGCCTGAATTATCAGAAATAATAATACAAAGGCTTTTAGGTAGACTTTTTTCATAGCATTTCGATTAAGGTTAAAGTAAATGACTATGAGAGCGTTAGTTACAACAATAAATATAAAACAATATTTTAAACTCCAACTTCTGAAAGGATAAAAATATCACTACTTTAGTATTATGAACAAGATAGTGATAACCTTTTTTATAGTTATACTGCTTGCCGCATGTCAGGTAAAAGAGGATCCTAAAGTTGATCCCATTCAGTTTAAGAATATTCTTATATTTGGCAATAGCATAACAAAACACCCACCCGGGCCTCAGGTTGGCTGGTATGGCAATTGGGGTATGGCCGCCAGTGTTGAAAGTAAGGATTTCTCTCATATCATTAGTACAGCATTAGAAGCCCAAATTACTCCTGTAAATATAAGCGACTTTGAAATGTCCCATACGACATTTGATTTAAAGAACCTGGATAAGCATTTTGTGCAAACTCCCGACCTGATAATCATTAAAATTGGAGAAAACGTTTTACAAGCAACCGATTTTGATAAGTCATTCACAAAATTTATTTCATACATAAAAGACAAGACTCCTAATGCCAAAATCGTGATCGCCGGCACTTTCTGGCAGAATGATCCGGTTAATAAGGTAATGATCGCTGAATCTCAGTCAAGGAAGATACCTTTCGTCAACTTACAGCAATTGGATACGCAGATTAACAAATCATTCATTGGAGAAGATATGTTCAGCGTGGATGGTTCGAAGTATAAAATAACTGATCAGGGTGTCGCTAATCATCCCGGCGATGTGGGAATGAAGAACATTGCAGACCTGATCCTTACTAAAGTAGATTCAATTTCGAAAGGTGGGTGGTAAGATATCCATAGATCTTTCATTTGGGCTTGCCTAATTGTGCCGGGTACATTATTTTTAACGGAAAACCCACAACACCCTGTGTATAGTACAGACTTGAATAATCTAACCCGGGGCGGCAGATGTAGCTTTTGCCGCACGGAATTTGAAATAAACAAAAAATAATCCCGGCAAAACTACTTCAGAGCACCGGATTACCTCAACCGATGAGCACAAGCATTGCTTTTTATAAAATACTGAATATTAGCTATCAGATCTTTAAAGGCAAAAACTAATCTAATATTGTCCGGTTGATAAAAGCACCAGGGTACAAGCCTCTGTGCATTCTATCCCATTAGCCTCAGCCAGCTCCTCCAGTTCAGGGTTTTCTGTTCCGGGATTAAAAATGATGCGCTTGGGTTTAGACTTTATAATATAATCGTAATACTCAGGCTGATTCTGTGGACCCAGGTATAAAGTAATTGTATCCAGATCAGTATGAATAAGTTCGGGTTTTTCAATCGCCACGCCGGCAACCTCCCCGGCTTTTAACCCCACATTAATGATCGGGTGCCCGTGGGATACAAGACGTTTTGCGGCAAGATAAGAATAACGCGAAGGATTGGTGCTTGCTCCCAGTATAAGAGTCTTTTTCATTTCAATTTAGATAATTTATAAGATTAAATGCATTCAGCTTCATTTTTTAAATTGAGCTTATTTTGACCCTTTGCAGGATAGTTTCGGTTTAACAGCACAGTCTTAACGGTCTTAAACCCGGCTGCAGCGGATACCGGCCTGTGCTTAAGGCCTGTGGGGTATAAGCGGAAGACGGGACTTCCTTTAGAAATTGCACAACAGCACATTTCCAAGCCATGAAAATCTTAATATCACCGCAAAAAAGCATCATAAACCTTCTTTTATAAAACATCCAAATCAGACTAATTAATATCTCTGAAAACTGCATCTGCACAATTCATACCATCAATAGCAGCTGATACAATCCCACCTGCATAACCAGCACCTTCTCCACAGGGATATAAACCTGCCAAATGAGGGTGCTGCAATGAGTCTTTATCACGTGGTATTCTAACAGGTGAAGAAGTCCTTGATTCAACCCCAACCAGAATCGCCTCATTCGTATAATATCCATTCATTTTCTTCCCAAAGGCAGGTAAAGCTTTCTGAAGCCGTTTATAAATGAATTCGGGAAGCACTGATCTCAGATCAGCACTTTTTGTGCCGGGAATATAAGAATTGGTTGGCAGATCATTTGAGAGTTTATTGTTTACAAAATCGATCATCCTTTGCGCCGGAGCTACCAGATTCCCACCACCGGCCTGAAATGCTAATTTTTCTATCTCCGACTGGAACCTTAACATCTTCAGAGCATCCGTTGAACTGCCCACAACATCTTCCAGATTGATCTGCACAACAGTACCGGAATTTGCGTAAGGGTTATTACGCTTTGAAGGCGACCAGCCATTCACCACAATTTCATTATGATCGGTAGAACAAGGGGCTATAATTCCTCCCGGACACATACAGAACGAAAATACCCCACGACCCTCTACCTGTTCAACCAGACTGTAATAGGATGGCGGGAGATATGGTCCGCGATCACTGCAATGATACTGTGCCTGATCAATGATCTCCTGAGGGTGTTCAATTCTAACACCCAGAGCAAAGGCTTTCGCCTCCATTAGAATATTATGTTTGTCGAGCAAATAATATATATCTCTTGCCGAGTGACCGGTAGAGAGGATCACATGTTCAGCTTCAAACTTTTTATCGCCCGCCAATACTCCCTTCAATTTCTTAGCCCTGATCAAAAGATCCGTAATCCGGCATTCAAAATGAATCTCCCCACCGGCATTTAATATACTATCGCGCATGGATGTAATTATCCCGGGTAATTTATTGGTACCGATATGCGGACGAGCATCAATTAAAATATCTTCTGTGGCACCATGAGCAACAAATGCTTTTAAAACATAGTTTACATCTCCCCGCTTGTTGGATCGGGTATAGAGTTTACCATCAGAATAGGTTCCTGCACCACCTTCTCCAAAACAATAGTTTGAATCAGGGTTGATACGGCCCTCCCTGTTAATCAAAGCAAGATCCCTCCTTCTTAATTTAACATCTTTACCACGCTCCAAAATAATTGGTTTAAGACCGAGTTCAATGCAACGCAATGCAGCAAACAGGCCGGCCGGCCCTGCACCAATGATCAAAACCGACCTTTTGTCGCTGACATTTTGGTATTTTATGGTAAAAATTTCAGGTTCAGGAAGCTCATCAATAAAAACATTAACCTTAATCCTGAAAACAACTTTACGGCTTCGGGCATCGATTGAGCGCTTTAGAATTTGGACTTTTATACTGCTCTCATGACTGATTTTCAGCGACTTACGGGCTAATTCACTGATATAGTCTTCATCATTTGAATGTTCCGGAGGAAGAACTAATTCAATCTCTTTGATCATAATTTTTGCCGGGTATTATCCCGGATGTGTAACAAAGGTATGAAATTTGATTCCTATACTGTAAATTTATAGATTACAACAAAAGCAAAATCAATTATGAAAAGAATAGTATTGAATATCGTTGCATTTTTCGCAGTGCTTTCATTAAGCTCATGCGGATACAATAGTATGGTTAAGCTCGATGAGCAGGTAACCTCCCAATGGGCTCAGGTTGAAAATGTGTACCAAAGACGGGCTGATCTTATTCCCAATTTGGTAGCGAGTGTTAAAGGGGCAGCTAATTTTGAGAAAGAGACTTTAACCCAGGTTATTGAAGCACGCGCTAAAGCAACTTCGGTCAATGTTGATCCTACAAAATTAACTCCTGAATCAATTGCACAATTTCAGGCAGCTCAGGGACAATTAAGTCAATCACTCGGAAGATTACTTGCCACAGTTGAAGCCTATCCTGAATTAAAAGCTAACCAGAATTTCCTTGAACTTCAGGCACAGCTTGAAGGTTCAGAAAACCGCATCACTGTTGAGCGTCAAAAGTTTAATACGGTGACTCAGGAGTATAATTCAACGATCAGAACTTTCCCAAATAACCTGACTGCAGGTATGTTTGGTTTCAAGGCTAAAGGATACTTCCAGGCAGAAGCCGGTGCTAATAAAGCACCAAAGGTTGCATTCTAATTTGCCTTTCGTATTTATATTTTTAACTGATCGCCGGAATTTATTTCCGGCGATTTAAATTAAGGTCATGTCAATTTTTAGTGAAAAAGAGCATCAGCTTATAAGTGAAGCAGTTGAATCAGCAGAGCGCTACACTTCGGGTGAAATTCGCATTTGTGTTGAGAAAACCTGCAGTGAACCTGTTTTAGATCGAGCTGCCAACTATTTCCATAAACTTGGAATGGATAAGACGGCCCAAAGAAATGGTGTGTTGATATACATTGCCACTAATGATCATCAATTCGCAATTATTGGGGATGCCGGAATAAATAAACAGGTACCCCATGATTTCTGGGACAGCACCAAGGAAGCTATGTTGAGCCACTTTAAGAATGGGGAACTCGCTTCAGGCATTATTACCGGAGTAAAACTGGCGGGGAAACAACTTCAAACCTATTTCCCATATGTTGATGGCGACGTTAATGAATTACCAAATGACATCTCCTACGGTGATGGTAAATAATGGTTTTGAAAAAATATAAGAAAGCTTCAGATGAAATTTAAATATATATTCCCAACGATTGTTCTGGTTTTTCTAAGTCTTGTGCTTCGGGCTCAAACTTTTCCGGCAAAGCCAAATCGGCTGGTAAACGACTATACACAAACCCTTTCTGCTGATCAGATCAATCAGCTGGAGCAAAAACTGGTTGCATTTGACGATTCAAGCTCAACGCAGATCGCTGTTGTTCTGATTAAATCGCTTGAAGGGTATGATGTAGCAGACTATGGAGTACGGCTTGCAGAAAGCTGGGGAATAGGCGGGGCAAAAAACAATAATGGAGTTTTGCTTCTGGTATCACTTGGCGACAGGAAAGTAACGATACAAACCGGTTATGGTGTTGAAGGAGCTTTACCTGATGCCATTACGAAAAGGATTATCACCAGAGAAATTACACCAAATTTTAAATCCGGAGATTACTTTGCTGGCCTTGATCAGGGTACCAACGCCATCATTTCTTACACCAAAGGTGAATATAAAAACGATGCCCCAAAAGATCGTGGAAAAAAGAAAAGTTCCGGAATTGTTTTTGTAATCATTATGATCATAATCATTCTCCTTGCGATCAAGAAAGGTGGTGGTGGCGGAAGTCAGGTGATTGGTGGCCGCGGTAGTGCAAGTCCGTTCTGGTGGTTATTGATGGGATCACAATTGGGCAGAGGAAGTGGTGGCGGTGGGTTTGGAGGATTCTCAGGCGGTGGTGGCGGATTTGGTGGCGGCGGAGGAGGAGGCTTTGGCGGATTTGGTGGGGGAAGCTTTGGTGGGGGTGGATCAAGCGGAAGCTGGTAAGCCTAAGCTGAAAGCTTAAAGCCAAAAGCTTAAAGCTTGAAGCTTAAAGCTTAAAGCTAAATGTGATAAATGAATAGATCATGAGCCATCTCAATTGGGAGAAGATCTCAACTAAATATATCATTCAAAAAAATTGGGCAACCCTGCGGGTTGATACCTGCAGGATGCCTGATGGAACTATTATCCCAGATTATTATGTCCTCGAATATCCCAACTGGGTAAATGCGGTTGCGCTTACAGAAGACAATCAGGTTATTTTGCTTCGGCAATACCGACATGCAGCAGAGGAAGTCGTTCTCGAACTTCCGGGTGGTTGCATGGAGGAAAATGAAAGCCCTGAGCATGCCCTGAGGAGGGAATTACTTGAAGAAACGGGTTACGAATTTGATGAAGTCGAATTCCTTTCTGAACTCTACGCCAATCCTGCAACCGCAAAAAATAAAACCTTTTGTTTTCTTGCCATAGGAGGCAAACGGGTTGCTGAGCAAAAAATGGACAAGGGCGAAGAAATTGATATTGAGCTGGTAAGCCCTGAAAAATTAAAGGAACTTGTTTTAAACAATGCCTTTGGACAAGCATTGCATACCAGCGGAATTTTCTATGCCCTTCTTAAACTCGGTTTAATTTCCTAATCAGGCAAAGCAAAGGCAACATAACTATCCCCGGATTTTACTCCTAGTTTTCCTCCGCCACATGCAATTACCAGAAATTGTTTGCCATTGATCATATAAGTTGCGGGGCTTGCAAAACCTGCAGCAGGTAGTTTCGACTCCCAAACCATTTTCCCTGAATTCTTATCAAATGCCCTGATCTTTTCATCAGGAGTGGCTGCAATAAATACAAGGCCCCCTTTTGTAACTACTGGTCCGCCATAATTTCTTGAACCGGTAATGCCCAACCCTCTTTTAATCAATTCTGCATACTCACCCAATGGCACTTTCCAGAGCAATTTTCCGCTGTTCAGATCGACTGCATTCAGCGTACCCCAGGGTGGTTTGATGCCGGGATAGCCGTCTTTGTCCACAAAGCGATCGTAGCCTTTCATAACATAAGGAATCTGACTCTTCCTGTTTACTTTGGTCACAGCAACAGCATTTTGTTGTTTCGAATTATCTTCAGTCCCGCTTAAGTATGCAGCCAAATTTTTCCGCTCCGATTCAGGTACATGAGTAAATGAAGGCATTCTGTTTCGACCCTGTTGAATTATCTGACTAATTTGCAGCACATTGTACTTCTTATTAATATTCAGTAGAGAAGGATATTCAGTACCACTGCCTTTCAGTTCTGCTCCATGACAGCTGATACAGTGCCTGTTGTAAACAGCTCTGCCGGGGGTAATTCCTGTTCCCTCAGTCTGGGGAGCGTCAAGCATTACCTGTGTTGAAGGAACTTCATTGCTATTGACGTATAAAATCTTTGTTTCCATATCAACGGCTGCTCCACCCCATTCACCTCCCCCACCAAAATCAGGAAACATCCAGTTACCCTCTTTGCTTGGGGGACTAAACTGTGTTCTGTTTTTGATCTGAACATACCTTTCCATTAATTCTTTATGTGTTTCGGGGCTGAGATCACTCACATCTTCAGGTCCGAATTTCTGCCTGGAGAAAGTCTCCGGGAGAGTAGGAATTGGCTGTGTTGGCCATGGTTTTTCTCCTGGTAATGCTTCCTCCTGTGGGACGGGGACTTCAGGTATCGGAAATATTGGCTTACCATTAGTTCGGTCAAGCAGGTAAACATAACCCTGCTTGGTGATCTGTGCAAGCGCATCTATCTTCTTACCCTTATGATTTACTGTAACCAGATTGGGAGCGGCAGGAAGATCACGATCCCAAAGATCATGATGTACTACCTGATAATGCCAGATATACTTCCCGGTTGAAGCATCGAGTGCAATAATACTATTTGCAAAAAGATTTGAGCCCTTGCGGGTTCCCCCGTAAAAGTCGGGAGAGGCTGTACCAGTAGGGACATAAACCACGCCCCGTTCTTCATCAAGAGACATACCTGTCCAGTTATTGGCACCGCCGATATTTTTCCAGGCATCCTTATCTTCCCAACTATCATATCCAAATTCACCGGGTTGCGGAATGGTATGAAATATCCATTTACGCCTTCCGGTTCTAACGTCAAAGGCTCTGACATGCCCTGGCAGGGCATCCGCATCTTCCGAAAGACTCATACCCACAATGACCAGATCCTTGAAAATTACCCCGGGAGTTTTTAATATCAGTGAGCCATCCTGCGATTCGGGAATATCCAGCCCTTCTTTCAATTCAATTGACCCATTTATGCCAAAATCTTTAACAGGACTTCCATCTACAGCATTCACTGCATAAAGTCTTGAAGCAGCCCCGTAAAAAATGCGCTTATCTTTGCCTTTTTCATCTTCCCAATACATCAGTCCGCGGTTTACTCCAAATCCAATTTTGTCGGCTGAGTATGTATTTGGATCAAAAACCCATTTTTGTTTTCCTGTAGCCGGATCCAAAGCAAAGAGTTTCATTTTTGAGCTTGTAAGATATAATGTTCCATCGATCACAATGGGATTGCACTGCATCTCACTCCGGTTAGCAGTGTCTTTATCACCGGTATTAAAAACCCATGCCTCTTTTAACTGTGCAACATTCTTTAAATTGATCTGGTCAATAGAGGAATAGCGATTGGCATCTTTGGTCCCGCCGTAATTAGCCCAGGTGGAATAGTCATTATATCCTGAATCAGAGCAGGAATTAAATACCAGACCAATAAGAATTAATAGGACAAAAGATTTTGAGGGGAGTGCTTTCACTGGACTATTGCTACAGGTTAATAATTAAGCAATTAAAGGATTTAAGTGAACAAAAGCAAGGATCAAAAGAGATTGTATAAATAGAGAATAGGTATTTTTTAGAGGGATAGAATTAGGGCTAATTAGCTGAAATTGAATATTATATTCAATCAGGGAATCTATCGGCAAGACTCCAGTTAGTCTGAGCTAACGTAAGGAAGGTTAAAACAATGGGTTTTGATTAGTCAGATATGGCTTTAGGTTCAAAGTATTTGATTTTTGGAAAGCAGTGCCTGTGTGTTATAGGATGGTTCAGCCCTTTCCTCCGGAGTAGTTCCGGCAAGAAATCGTGTTCCAGATCAAATTACCAACCGCCGGAAGCTACCTCCTCCGGCAAGGTTTATTTTACCCAGTGCTGTATTTCATGGGGAAAGGCAGCCCGGCATAATGATAATCTGTTGTTTGAAATTAATCCGTGTAGCAGTTGTAGCTTAATTTATCTAGTTGAATGGGTTTAAATAAATTACAGAAGAATCGTTAAACCAACACCACTTAGCTCATTTTCAGTTTCTTCTGAATATCAGCTACATAACCTTTGAATTTTTTATCAGTATCGATCAGATCGTCTACAGTCTGGCAGGCATAAATCACTGTTGAGTGATCGCGGCCGCCAAAGAAAGCACCAATTGATTTAAGGGATGTTTTGGTATGCAGTTTGGCAAGATACATTGATATCTGACGGGCCTGAACAATTTCACGCTTCCTTGTTTTGGATTTCACCATTTCGATTGGCACTTCAAAATACTCACAAACGAGCTTTTGAATATATTCCATGGAGATCTCTTTACTTGAATTCTTGATAAAATTCTTAAGCATAGATTTGGCCAGATTCAGGTCAATCTCCTTTTTATTTAAGGTTGACTGAGCAAGCAGGGAAACCATAGCTCCTTCAAGCTCACGAACATTATTATCAATATTGTGGGCAACATATTCAATTACTTCTGAGGGAAGTTCAATTCCATCAGAGTACATCTTTTTGTTCAGGATTGCCATACGGGTTTCCAGATCAGGGATCTGAAGATCTGCCGACAAGCCCCACTTGAATCGGGATAATAATCTTTCTTCTAAGCCCGACAAATCTTTTGGTGCTTTGTCTGAAGTAATAATCAACTGCTTGCCTGACTGATGCAAATGGTTGAATATATGGAAGAAAATATCCTGTGTCTTTTCCTTACCGGCAAAATTGTGAACATCATCCATAATGAGGACATCCATTGCCTGGTAGAAATTGACAAAATCATTGATATTATTATTTTTTAGTGCATCAACAAATTGCTGAGTAAACTTTTCGCATGAAACATAAAGTACCAGCTTATCTGTCAGAGTGCGCTTGATCTCATTACCAATAGCCTGAGCAAGATGGGTTTTTCCAAGGCCAACTCCGCCATAAATCATGAGCGGATTGAATGAGGTGCCTCCCGGCTTTCCGGCAACAGCATAACCGGCTGAACGGGCAAGCCTGTTACAGTCTCCTTCTATAAAATTTTCAAAAGTATAATTCTGATTTAACTGCGGATCTACCTGTAATTTTTTTAATCCCGGAATTACAAAAGGATTTTTAATGTCCTTATTCAGGGAAATAGGCATTGGCATCGACTGATTTTTCCCTTCAGCACCATTACCATTTGAAGGCATATTGGTTGTGTATGGAATATTTGTAGAAGACTTTTCCACAACGATATTATATTCCAGCCTTCCCTCTTCTCCTAACTGCTTTTTAACAGTTTTTCTTAGCAGACCAACATAATGCTCTTCGAGCCACTCGTAAAAGAACAAACTCGGAACCTGTATGGTTAATACATTACCATCCAAACGTAAGGCTTTTATCGGCTCGAACCAGGTCTTAAAACTCTGAGTCGGGATATTATCCTTAATAATCAGTAGGCAATTATTCCATACTAGTGTACAAGTTTTTTCCATATAATTTTACTAATAATCTGATTTCCAATTAATGCCGAAAGAAATGTTGGTAACTCTTTGGAGTATCGAATATTCGGAAAAAAATCGGATTAAAAAACTAATTTTTGAAATAAGTTTTAACTTTCTGTTAAACAGAAGTATACATTAATTTAACAAGGATTTTATAAGCTAAAATGATTCAATTCTTTGCTGAAATTATATTTCAACATTCGGGTCGAAATCGCCGATTGATAACATGAATATAGACATTTATAAGAAAGAATCCAGAGCTAAGTAGAAAAAAAATAATAATTCCCTTTTCGAAATCATTAATCAAGGAATAGCCCGTCAGTAATCTAATATTCACCAAATTCCCTTCTGAAGGTGTCGGCTATTTCACCGAGTGTAGCATAAACTTCCACAGCTGAGATGATAAAGGGCATAGTATTCAATCCTTGTTTAACCGCATCAGTTAATGCAAGCAGAGCAGTTTCTACAGCCAAAGTACCGCGTTCGGCCCGGAGACTGATTAATTTATCAATCTGAACTTTTCGAATGGAATCATCAACCCTGAAACCTTCTGGCTTAATACCTTCTGCATCTACATATTTATTCACACCTACCAGAATACTTTCTCCATTTTCAATCTCAGTCTGATATTGATAAGCTGATGCTGCAATTTCATTCTGGATATAACCTTCTTCAATGGCAGCAACTGCCCCACCCTTAGAATCGATAATGTCAATATATTTCCATGCTGCTGCTTCAACCTCGTCAGTAAGTGCTTCAACAAAGTAAGAGCCGGCAAGAGGGTCAACAGTGTCGGTGACTCCACTTTCAAATGCAATGATCTGTTGGGTACGGAGTGCAACCTTAGCTGCTGCTTCTGTCGGTAATGAAAGAGCCTCATCATAACCATTGGTATGAAGTGATTGGGTGCCACCCAGGACGGCTGCCATAGCCTGATTGCTTACCCTGATTACATTATTCAGAGGTTGTTGAGCAGTCAATGTGGAACCACCGGTCTGGGTATGAAAGCGGAGTTTTTGAGCAGCCGGATCTGTTGCACCGAGACTTTGAGTTAATTTAGCCCACATTCTGCGTGCTGCCCTGAATTTTGCAATCTCCTCGAAAAAGTTATTATGGCAATTAAAAAAGAAAGATAGCCGTTTTGCAAAAACATTAATATCCAGACCCTTCTGCATCGCTGCCTGAAGATAGGCCTTACCATTGGCCAATGTAAATGCCAGTTCCTGCACTGCTGTAGAACCTGCTTCCCTGATGTGATAACCTGATATTGAGATGGTATTCCATTTAGGAAGTTCCGTACTGCAATACTCGAAAACATCTGTAATTAATCTCATTGAGGCTTTCGGAGGATATATATAGGTACCTCTGGCTGCATATTCTTTTAAAATATCATTCTGAATGGTTCCGGATATCTGTTTCAGATCAGCACCCTGCTTCTTTGCAAGGCATATATACATAGCAAGCAGAATCGGTGCGGTTGCATTGATAGTCATTGAACTGGTAACTTTTTGAAGGTCGATCCCATCAAAAAGTATTTCCATATCCTCCAATGAGTCTATTGCAACCCCAACTTTACCAACTTCTCCTTCCGACATCATGTGATCAGAATCGTAACCGATCTGGGTAGGAAGATCAAAAGCAACAGAAAGTCCGGTAGTGCCTTGTGAAAGCAGGTAATGATAGCGTTTGTTTGATTCAGAAGCCGTAGAAAACCCAGCGTATTGCCGCATAGTCCACATTCTGCCGCGGTACATATCCTTTTGTATCCCACGGGTAAATGGGAAATCTCCGGGTAATTCAATACTTTTTGCTTTAGTATAGACTTCCTTTATTTCTATGCCGGAACTTGTTTTAATTTTCTTTTCGCTCATTCCATTAAAATAAAGACTGCATATCACCCTTTACGATTGTTAATGCAATATCATAAGGGTTTTCTGTTTCAAGGTTTGCCAAATGGCTTAAAACTGCCCTACTCAATTCAATAGAGGATGCATTTTCAGGCAATGCATTCACTGCACTGTTAATCATGGTTATTGTGTCTTCCCTGACTTGTTTAACTGTCGCCCAGGCCCGGTCACTGACATAGATCTGCTGCGAAATATTATGCTGATATTCAGCCCGGATATCTGAAATAATTAAACCCTGCATTTCACGGGCACTCATGCCGGGAGTATGAAGCCGAATCATCATACTCGAAGGATTAACTCTTTCAAGAAACAAAACGGTCCTTTCATAAGCCTGAAGCCTGAGTGGCAGGGTATGTTTGAGTCCGGCCCTTTTTAGTTCCATTCGCTGGAAATTAAGCTTTTCATCGAGGTAATTCTTTATAATGAACCATCCCGAGAAGAAAACAATCAATCCGGCCAGTGCATATTTCAGTATATCAAGTATAAATTCAGTTTCATTCATGTTTGTGCAATTGTTAACAGATGGTCAAAATGCCCGTAGTCAAAACAAAAGTGAGCAATTTCACGTATATTTGTTATAAGATTTTAAAAGAAATATGAGTACAGAAATTGCAAATCTTACAGCACCGGTTACTTTGACAGATGGTGCTAAAAAAGAAATTACAAAGCTCATTCAGCAACAGGAGCTGGGTGAAGATTACGGATTACGTCTGGGTGTTGAAGGTGGTGGATGTGCCGGAATGAATTACATACTCGGATTTGATCAGCAGAAGGATGGTGATCAGGAGTATTATATTGATGGAATCAGGGTTTTTATGCATAAAGCCCATGGATTATACCTGGCAGGCATGGAAGTAGATTTCAAAGATGGATTGAATGCCCGTGGCTTTACTTTCAGTAATCCAAATGCGAGCAGTACCTGCGGTTGCGGAACATCATTCTCAGTTTAATAAAAAATTTGTAACATTTTATTAAGTCCTGCAGTCAAACCAGCAGGACTTTTTATATTTATACTATGGCAACAAAAATGAGTTATTCGGAAAATGTCAAAGTGGCTATGCAATCCGTTAAGGGTAACAAGCTACGGACATTTTTAACCGCTATCATCATTGCCATAGGCTTAACCGCATTGGTCGGCATTTTAACTTCCATTGATGCTATCGAAGGTTCTCTGAATAATACATTTTCCAGTATGGGTGCAAATTCATTTACAATCAGAAACCGGGGAATCGGGATTCGTATTGGAGGTGGAGGACAGAGGCCAAAACGTTATAAATCAATAGATTACAGACAGGCTACGGAATTCAAAAATAGCTTTACATTCCCGGCGATGATTTCCGTAAATGTCTTTGCCTCGTTTGGAGGTACTGTAAAATATGGTAATGAAAAGACCAATCCAAATATCTCTGTGCTTGGAGCTGATGAAAATTATATTCAATCTGCAGGATATAAACTGGCAACAGGAAGAAATTTCTCACAGTCGGAGCTGGAATTCGGCACCAGTGTCGTGATTATCGGGGATGAGATCAAAACACGTCTGTTTCCAAATGTTGACCCTATTAACAGAACAATCAGTATCGGAAATAACAAATTCCGAATTATAGGTATTTTGGTAGCAAAAGGATCCAGTGTCGGTTTTGGGGGTGATAAAATCTGTGTGATTCCACTTTACCGGGCTAAACAGGTGATGACTATTCAGAACCCATCTTACACTGTTTCGGTCATGAGTGATGATCCGACTCAGATGGAATCAGCAATCGGGGAAGCAACTTCCCTCTTTAGAAATATCCGTAATCTAAAAGTTTCAGATGACAATAATTTCGAGATCACAAAAAGTGATGCCATTGCTCAAACTTTGGTTGATAATTTAAAATTTGTAAGAATCGGAGGTATCGTGATCGGCGCGATTACATTAATTGGAGCGGCTATTGCCCTGATGAATATCATGATTGTTTCTGTAACTGAACGCACACGTGAAATCGGTATACGAAAGGCTATAGGTGCTACTCCAATTGTGATAAGGCGTCAATTTCTTATTGAAGCAATCGTTATTTGCCTGATGGGTGGTATAACCGGTGTTTTTCTTGGCATTCTGATTGGTAACCTGCTCTCCATGATTATGGGTGGTTCATTTATTATGCCTTGGGGCTGGACGATTCTGGGCTTAACTTTATGTATTGGGGTTGGATTGATTTCCGGTCTTTATCCAGCGATTAAGGCAAGTAAAATGGATCCGGTGGAATCATTGAGATACGAATAAAATGAGCGAGGAGTAAAGAGCAAGGAATCAGGATAATAGGAAATTATCTCTTTCCGTACTGATCTTCGTAATATGACTGGTAGCTTCCTGATGTTACGCTCTGGAGCCATTCCTCATTTTGCAAATACCAATCCACAGTTTTCTCCAGTCCTTCTTCAAATTGTAAACTCGGCTTCCAGTCTAGATCCTTCTGAAGTTTTGAAGAGTCGATTGCATACCGCAGATCATGACCTGCACGATCTGTAACATAGGTGATCAGTTTGGCAGATGTGCCCGGTTCTCTTGCAAGTTTTTCATCCATAATCTTGCAAAGCAAACGAATAAGGTCGATATTCTTCCATTCGTTATGACCACCAACGTTGTAAGTACTTCCACTTGATGCCTTATGAAAGATCACATCAATTGCCCGGGCATGGTCTTCAACCCATAGCCAGTCACGTATATTTTCGCCTTTCCCATAAACAGGGATAGCTTTGTTATTTTTAATATTATTAATTGATAGAGGAATCAGTTTCTCAGGAAAATGATATGAGCCATAATTATTAGAGCAATTTGAAATCACTACATCTATCCCATAGGTATCATGATATGACCTTACGAAATGATCTGAGCTCGCTTTGGATGCAGAATAAGGGCTATGAGGATCGTAAGCACTTGTCTCAGTAAAAAGACCATCTTCTCCAAGACTGCCATAAACTTCGTCCGTTGAAACATGATAGAACCGTTGTGATTTGTAATCATCTTTCCATTGATGACGGGCAGAATTCAAAAGGTTCACTGTTCCAACTACATTGGTCATTACAAATTCAATCGGACTGCTGATCGAACGATCGACATGTGATTCAGCAGCAAGATGAATAACTGAGTCTATTTGCTCTTCTGAAAATACCGTATCAATAAATCCGGCATCAACGATATCCCCTTTGATAAATTTATAATTGGGTTTATCCTCAATATCCTTCAGGTTAAGAAGATTGCCGGCATAAGTGAGTTTATCCAGATTAATAATCTGGTATTCAGGATAATTGATTACAAAGTGCCTGACGACATGTGATCCGATGAATCCTGCACCCCCGGTAATCAATATTTTTTTCATCCTCTGGTAATAATTTAAATTCAGTCAAAAAAATCTATACTTATTTCTTAGGATAGGACTTATAATGGATTTTGCTTGATGTACTTTTCCCACTCCCAGGCAGAACTCATCATCTCATGTATCCCCAATTGAGCCTTCCATGACAGTTCATTTTCAGCCTTGCTCACATCTCCATAAATCTGTTCAATATCCCCGGCTCTACGATTCCCAATTATATAATTCAATTTCTGACCTGTTGCCGATTCAAATGCATGAATCACTTCAAGTACAGAATTTCCTTTGCCGGTCCCAATATTATAAATATCGAATTTCTTCTTGTTTTCTACTTTTTCCAGCTGCCTAATAGCAGCAACATGTGCTTTAGCGAGATCAACTACATGTATGTAATCCCTCACACAGGTTCCATCAATGGTATTATAATCATCGCCAAAAACAATGATATTACCACGCTTTCCAATGGCTGCCTGGGTAATAAATGGAACCAGGTTTTGTGGAACACCGATAGGTAATTCACCAATCAGGGCAGAATCATGGGCCCCAACCGGATTAAAATAACGCAAAGCAATTACTTTAAGACCTTCACTAACACCTGAAACCTCCTCCAATATTTCTTCAGCGATCTGTTTCGTGTTTCCGTAGGTCGATTCTGCTTTTTTTACAGGTGCAAGTTCGCTGACAGGTAATAAATCAGGTTCACCATAAACTGTACAGCTTGATGAAAATACCAGGTTCATTTTACGCTCTGAACAGGAATTGAGAAGATTTATAAGAGGATAAAAATTGTTTTTATAATACTTGAGGGGTTCCCTTTCAGACTCACCAACACTTTTGAATGCGGCAAAATGTATTAATCCGCTTATATCAGAATGCTGTTCTAAAAATTCACGTGTCAATTTTTCATCACAAAGATCGAAATCGTAAAATTTAAGTTTTGTACCTGTGATCTTCAAGATCTGATCAATAATCTTCGGACTTGAATTAGAAAGATTATCAACAATTACAGGCTCATAACCTGCATTGATCAATTCAACAACAGTATGTGAGCCAATATAGCCGGTTCCACCAGTTACTAAAATCTTCTTCCCTGACATTTATTTGCTGTTGTAATAAGTAAAATCTTTGTGCTTTATTTCCTGTTCTGGCAATGATTTAAAATATTCGTAGGTAATTCTCAAACCCTCTGCACGATTTACCTTAGGCTCCCAGCCTAGAATTGCCCTGGCTTTAGTAATATCAGGCCTTCTTTGCTTGGGATCATCAGTAGGCAAAGGTTTAAAAACCATTTTTTGTTTGGTTCCGGTCAGTTTAATGATCTCCTCACCGAACTCACTTATGGTGATCTCATCCGGGTTACCGATATTTACAGGCATTGCATAGTCAGAGAATAATAATCGGAATATACCCTCGACGAGATCATCAACATAACAAAAAGAGCGCGTTTGTGAACCATCGCCAAATACAGTAAGGTCTTCACCGCGTAAAGCTTGTCCGATAAATGCGGGCAATACTCTACCATCATTTAATCGCATCCTTGGACCGTAAGTATTAAATATTCTTACAATACGTGTTTCCAGGCCATGAAAGGTATGATAGGCCATTGTCATCGCTTCCTGAAAACGCTTGGCTTCATCATATACACCTCTTGGGCCCACAGGATTGACATTCCCCCAGTATTCCTCTGGTTGCGGATTAACAGCAGGATCGCCATATACCTCTGATGTTGAAGCAATTAGAATTCTTGATTTCTTTGATCGTGCTAAACCCAGCAGATTATGAATTCCCAATGATCCAACTTTTAATGTTTGGATAGGAATTCTCAAATAATCAATAGGGCTTGCAGGTGATGCAAAATGAAGGATATAATCCAGATCTCCGGCAACATAAACAAACTTCGAAACATCGTGATGATAGAACTCGAAATTTTCAAGAGGAAAAAGATGTTCTATATTTCGCAGATCTCCGGTGATGAGATTATCCATTGCAATAACATGAAAACCCTCCTTAATAAACCGGTCACAGAGATGCGAGCCAAGAAAGCCTGCTGCACCAGTTATTAAAATACGTTTACGCTGATTCATTATTCGACAGTTTTTCGGCCAATACTATTATAATAGAAACCGCAATCAATCATCTTTTGCAGATCATACAAGTTGCGGCCGTCAAAAATAACTTTAGTCTTCATTAACTCGGCAATTCTGTCAAAGTCTGGGGTTCTGAAAACAGACCATTCAGTTACGATTAATAAAACATCAGCATCTTTCAAAGTATCATACTGGTTCAAACCATACGAAACTTTATCACCAATCTGGTTCTTCACATTTGCTATTGCCTCCGGGTCGAAAACAGTAATCAATGCCCCATCTTTCAATAGCTCTTCAATGATATAAAGAGCGGGTGCCTCGCGGATATCATCAGTTTCAGGTTTAAATGCCAATCCCCATATTGCAATTTTCTTTCCTTTAACATTCCCATTGTAGTACTTCCTGACTTTTTCGACCAGTTTTACCCTTTGAGAATCATTTATTTCCATTACAGAGTTGAGGATTTTAAAATCATAGTTATTTTCCGCAGCAGATCTGCCCAGCGCCTGAACATCCTTTGGAAAACAACTACCACCATATCCAACACCAGGAAATAAAAATCGTTTACCAATACGATCATCTGATCCAATCCCCTTTCTAACTGCATCAACATCCGCCCCAACAAGTTCACATAAATTTGCAATCTCGTTCATGAAGGTAATTTTGGTAGCCAGGAATGAATTTGCAGCATACTTAGTAAGTTCAGAAGATCGGGTATCCATAAAAATAATCGGGTTTCCCTGTCTTACATAGGGGCCGTATAATTCTGCCATCAGTTTCTGGGCTCTCAGACTTTGGGTACCAACAACCACCCGGTCAGGCTTCATAAAGTCATCCACAGCAACTCCTTCGCGTAAGAATTCCGGATTAGAAACTACATCCACCTCCACAGTTGTATTTTCATTAAATACCTTAATGACCTTATCTGCAGTACCTACGGGCACTGTTGATTTAGTCACTATAACCTTATATTCCTTGATAATTTTAGCAATATCCTTAGCTGCACCAAGAACAAAACTCAGGTCTGCTGCACCATCACCTGCCGGTGGGGTAGGCAAAGCAAGAAATATTATTTGAGCATCCTGAATTGCTTCAGAAAGAATCGTTGTAAATTTTAACCTGCCCTGTTCTATATTTCTATGAAAAAGTATATCCAGCCCTGGTTCATAGATCGGCAATTTGTATGCCTGCATCATCTTAACTTTTTCCTCATTTATATCAACACAGGTAACTGTATTCCCTGTTTCAGCAAGGCAAGTACCAGTTACCAGGCCTACATATCCTGTACCAACGACTGCTATTTTCATCTATTGACGAAGACTATTTAAAAGATTTAACATTAACTTCGACGAAGATAAGAATTATATTCAAAATGCTTTTTTTGTACAATACAGGTATTTATTTATATACACTTTTCATCCGGATTGCTTCTTTACAAAATAAAAAAGCAGCAGCCTGGATTAATGGTAGAAAAGGACTCATTCCGTTAATTGAAAGTAGTCTGGACAATAATAAACGCTATACCTGGTTTCATTTTGCCTCTCTGGGGGAGTTTGAGCAGGGAAGACCAGTTCTGGAAAGCCTGAAATCTAAAAATCCGGAATTACCTGTTGTAATCACATTTTTTTCTCCCTCTGGATATGAAATCAGAAAGAATTATGCCCTTGCTGACCATGTTTTTTATCTCCCTACCGATACCAAAGCCAACGCCAAAGAGTTTATCCGGATCTTAAATCCTGAGATGGCCATTTTTACAAAATATGAATATTGGTATCATTACTTTGAAGAATTAAATAAAAATAATATTCCCCTTTATGTAATCTCCGGGATATTCAGAAAAGAGCAGGTGTTTTTTAAATGGTACGGAAGTTTGCATAGGCAGATGTTAAAATGGGTCAGTCATATTTTTGTGCAGGATGAAAGCAGCCGGGTGCTCTTAGAGAACATTCAGATTAGAAATGTTTCAGTAAGCGGAGATACGCGCTTCGACAGGGTGGCTGAAAATGTCCTCTCTCAAAAAAAAATACCAGTAATCGAAGAATTTTGCACCGATAAAAACATCTTCATTGCAGGAAGTACCTGGCCCGAGGATGAAAAGATATTGCATCACCTGGTGTACAAATATCCTGACTGGAAGTTTATAATTGCTCCGCATGAGGTTACTGCCGACCGGATTAATGAGCTTAAAGATTTATTCACTGATCATATTACTTATTCAGCTGCCGGCGCCCGGTCTTTTGAACTCGCAAAACCTCAAACACTCATTATTGACAATATAGGAATACTTTCATCTGTTTATCAGTATGGTAAGATGGCGTATATCGGTGGCGGATTTGGTACAGGAATCCATAACACACAAGAAGCTCTAGCCTTCGGACTGCCGGTAATTTTCGGACCGGAATACCTGAAGTTTAAAGAAGCTGTAGAGCTGGTAGCATTAGGAGGAGCCAAAAGTATTTCTAATGCCGGAGATTTGGAAAGTGCATTCCTGTATTTTATAGCCAATAAGCAATCGGGCGTTATTGCACGTAACTATATTCAGGAGCATACAGGAGCTACACGGAGAATCGTTGAACAAATTAAACTTAACGTTTAATTCTTTCATCGAATATGAAAGGCTCAGCATTTAAGAGTTTGATAAGCGTGGAATCAGGATGACGGGGATTTAATAAATAATTAAATTCTGACCGAATAATTGAGGATGGCACCTTGAGTACAGCACTATTCTCTTCATTTAACCATTGATTACCAAGGCTTTGTGTAATGTGCATATTTTCAAAAGCATGCCATTGAAAAGGTAATTGCTCTATATCCAACGAAACTATGGTAGTACTTTTGGGTATTTCAATAGTTAATACACGAAATTGATCCGATAGTCCTACCTGGCTCCGGTGAACAACATTTTCGAGACAAGCTAAAGACTGGGATGAAGATGTATAAACCATTTCTCGTTCGTTGGAATTCCACCTCGCCGCTCTTCCCGACGCAAACAAACGTTGTGCATACTTAGCCAGCGTAATCCTGTACACCAGCATTTAGGCAAGGTCACCGTATTCTATACGGATAAGTTCTTCTTCAATTAAAGAGATACCAGTAATGGTATCCATTAAATTATAAGGTATTTCATTACCAAGCCCGTATGCTGAAGTGTTCAGCCAATCATGAAAAGCTTTGGGGGAACCAAAAAGTTCAATGCCCTTGTTAAACAACGCAAAAGACTTAAGCAGTTTCTCACTGAGGGCTGCATCCAGTTTCATATCTTGTAGGACATAGTTCTGAATAGTTTTTACAGTTGTATAAAAAACTTCCTGAAACTCCTGATAGGAAAAGCCTGAAACCGATATAAAATCAAGGGCTGCTTTAGCGTTTAATCCTTTTTTTGAATGAGTAAGAAGAGCAATGTCATTGGCATACATTAACTTGTAATGAATCATTGTTTCAGAAACTACAGTACTATGAATTTCAGAAGCAGGATAAGGTTTGGGTGATTTATTTTTTATGTTCTTATCTTTCATACAAGAAAATTACGAATTTTTTCTCAATAGTCAAGAAATTTTTCTAAATTTTAATCCTTCACCATTCCCTGCAGTGCTTCAATCCACAAAGGATTGTCGTTCAAACTCTCTACCAGTTGAACATGTTCACCTCCCAGAGTTTTAAATTCATCGCCATATTCAACTGTTACCTCATAAACTGTTTCAAGGCAATCTGCCACAAAAGCAGGACAAAATACAAGTAGCCTCTTAGCTCCCTTTTCTGCCAATTGCTCAATTACGACACTTGTATAAGGCTGAACCCATGGATCTTTACCCAAGCGCGATTGAAAACAAACCGAATACTTATCTTCAGTGAGGCCAAGTTTCCCGGCGATCAGGCGCGCAGTGTCATGACATTGCGCTGAATAGCAAAATTTATTATTCTCAGTCAAAGAGGAACAGCAATTCTCAACTTTGAGACAATGTTTTTGTGAATGGTCTGACTTAACAAGCTGCCTTTGAGGTAATCCATGAAAACTAAACAAAATATGATCGTATTTTTCTGGTTTATGCTTTCTGCCATTTTCCACAAAAGCATCTATCATCAGCTCATTATCATGATAGGAATTAATAAAAGAAATATTTGGAATTGTTTGCCACTTTCTGACAAGCTTCATTACTTTTTCCAGTACAGAGCCGGTACTAGCAGAGGCATAATGAGGAAACATTGGAATGACCTTGATACTTTTAACCTGAGCATCCTTCAAATTATTTAATGCACTCTCTATAGAAGGACTTTGGTAGCGCATAGCAAGCTCGACCCGATAATCATCGCCCAGACCTTGCTGCAATAGATCCCTTTGAAGCAAACTATAATGCATTAATGGCGAACCGGTGGTGTCTGACCAAATTGCCCTGTATAATTTCGCGGACTTAGGTCCACGAAAGGGAACAATTATGCCCTTAACGAGTAATGCTCTCTGAACAGGGTTGATATCAATTACCCGCTCATCCATAAGGAATTCACCGAGGTATTTTCGAACATTCGCGTTTGAGGGACTATCCGGTGTTCCTAAGTTGACTAATAAAATACCTTTCTTGCTCATATGACTATTAAAGAGCGTCAAAGATAGTCTTAGGAATCATTTATAAAAAATGCTTCATTGTATTTGACTTAAGAAAAACATTATGAAATCAATTCTTCAGTTTCCAGAGCTCCCACCAGGGAGTTCCTGGTGAATCATGATGTTCGTAATGATAGCCAAAAAAATAACAAGTTAAAAAAGCGAGAAGATGATTTTTCTTTTGAGTTCCAGACTGATGTTTGTTCGAATGTTCTCCGTGGTGTGGAAGCCAGGTACCAAAATAAAACAGTTGAAGTGTACTAAGCAAGGACGGTAAGACCCAGAATAATATTAGATTTATTTCAGCTATCCATATCTTAAGCACATTATAGATTAGGGCCATCAGAACAAGTTGCCACCAGGATAAATATTCTCGGATGAAACTAATATACCAGGTTATAAAGTTCCCCTTATTATAATCAGGGTCAAGTTCTGTATGCACATGTCTATGATGTTTATGATGTTTATCATATAGATTTCTGAATGGGAAACCAGCATATAACAATGTGCAGACCTGTCCAATAAAATTATTCATTCCTGGATTCGGGGATACTGTACCATGCATTGCATCATGAGCAGTAATGAAGAGCCCAGTGTATAGATGCATCTGAACCAAAATCATTAAATACAGGGCCGGATTTTGCAGATTTACCTGCCATTGAATCAGATTTACAATACTTATAACCCACAATCCGATCACTATCAGTGCAATAATTAAACCTGTATTTGACTGATGTTTGGGCATAGTATTATCTATTAATAATTTTCAAGAACGGCCTTGACCTTTTGCATCAGCCACAAGGGGGTTGATGTTGCACCACAAATTCCAACTTTATCTCCCGGCCCGAACAGATCTTTAGACAATTCCTCTTCACTTGAAATAAAATAAGTATTGGGATTAATACTCTTACAAACATCAAATAAAACCTTACCATTTGAAGACTTCTTTCCGGATACAAAAACGATATGGTCATAGTGTATAACAAACTCTCTAAGGTCTTCATCCCTGCTTGAAACCTGCCTGCAAATTGTGTCGTTTGCTTTTATTTCGTAACCTCTTCTGATCAGTTCATCTTTGATCTCGTAAAACTTTGCGGTACTTTTAGTAGTCTGGCTGTAGAGTGTAATTTTGGGGGGGAGATCAACCTGATCAAGCTCCGATATATCCTGAAATACGAGTGCATCATTATTAGTCTGACCCTGCAATCCAATCACCTCCGCATGGCCATGCTTACCAAACAGAAGGACTTTTTCATTATTATCATAAGAATTCTTGACCCGATTCTGAAGTTTTAAAACAACAGGACAGGATGCATCAATCAGCGTGATGTTATTCTCAAGAGCCAGACGGTATGTTTCAGGTGCTTCACCATGTGCCCTTATCATGACTTTCTCATTCTTAATATTGAGCATATCTTCTTGAGAGATGATTTTAAGCCCCATCGCTTTTAAACGATTTACCTCTTCATCATTATGAACAATATCCCCTAAACAATACAAGTAACCGTCTTCTGCCAGAATATCTTCAGCCATATCAATAGCATAAACCACTCCAAAACAGAATCCTGAATCCTGATCAATCGTTACCTTCAGATTATATTCCATTGCTTTAACTCAATTGCTGAAATTCAGCAGAATTTTTTACAAAAATACGAAAATGTTCGTCAGATAGCCCATAAATTAAGGGCTAAGAAAAAACCTATCTGTGCAAAAAGTAGCACAATTGCCACCCTATTCTCCTTTCTGAAATTCAAACCTGAAAAAAACAGGAATAGAAAAAAAGAAAAAATATACCAGCTGAGGTAGTTTTGAATTGGTATAATACCTTCAGACCAGGACCAGTAATCAAACTTTATTGCCACGGGTTCAATCAGAAAATCAATTATCAGTAATATGCATGCACCAATGGCAGAAAACAAAAATCTGCTTTTAAGTTTGAACTGTTGTAGAAATACACCGGTACAATAAACCAGAATCAACCAGTTTACTCCAATTAGCAATGGAGTAGCCCACACTTTAATTCCCAAAGCGGTTTCATAAGTGTAATTCCCAAAAATTTGCCCGGTATTAACCCCAATCACTTCAATAAAAAAACCTGCCAGATAGATTCCCGCGACAAATTTTATAAGATCTGCAGATCTGTCGTTTACAGTGAGGACCATAAGGAACAGCATCAGCAATAAATGGAAAGGAACCAGTTTTATAAAAAGATCTTCAAGAGCCGGCGTCAGAAAACCATACAGACCTACGAGGTGAAACAATACAATTATGAAACTACAAATTACTATCCTGTTCATCTTGAATTTCTTATTATTCTGCCTTTCCAGAGTATAGTTTTAGTAAAATGCTTTTTCACAGATTGTACCGAAATAAATAACATGCAAAGTAATTGAATAGGGTGCAGCAAAAGATTTCGCCAAACACTCTGACCTGACTGTAAGGAAATCATGATTCTGCTCAAAACAATCAGAGATAGTGCGAACATAACCAGTTCAATTCCAAGGAAGTAAGCTATGGCTATCGGCCCCAGCACTACAAGCATAAGGTAAAAAAAGAGGCCCAAAACATTATAGTTAAAGCCAGCAAAGAAGTTTTTACTAAACCCTTCAACGGCCTCCGAAAATGAACGGTACATTCTGCAATAAATATATCCGTTTGCAAGTAGTGCCTCTCCTATGTACCCATTTACCTTAATCAGTTTCATAATTTCAATATCCTCCACCACTTTTCCCTTAACTTGTTCATGCCATTGATTTGTTTTATAATTATCCGCATCAAACATCATAAACTGCCCGCTTGCAGCAGAAAAAGAAGGGTTTCCCGACAATCTGACCAATCTGAGGGGAAGCAAATTGAGCAACAGAAAATGCATTAATGGAACTACCACTCGTTCACCCCATGTAACTGTGACCTGATCTGTAAATATACTGAGCAGGCTTAGTTTATTTAGTTTCATACGGTGAATGGAATTATTAATAAGCCCATCTGCGATCGTTTCATCCGCATCAAGAAAAATAAGGTATTCACCTTTTGCCAAAGCTGCAAGCTGAAAACATGCATAATTCTTTCCCAGCCAATCATTTGGGAGATTTTTTCCTTTAATAACCATAAAACGCCTGTCCGTTTCACAGAAATCAGAACAAAGCTGGAAGGTTTGATCAGAAGAATGATCATCCAGCACAATTACTTCAAAGTTTTGGTAATCCTGATCACGCACAGACACAAGCAAATCTATAATATTAGGTTCTTCATCCCTTGCAGGGATTAAAATTGTAACCAGTTCATTATATTTTTTTGCAGTTTTGGTCAGTTTCGGATTAGAAATGAAGTTAAACAGGGTTACTGTGAACCTAAGAATAAGAAAAAAGTAAATAAGGTAAATTAGGATCATGCTTAGACTTGAATCGCGGTTTGTTTTTGGCGCGATATTTCATAATGTTTATTATATGCACTTTTAATTAGCTGCAAACTTGTAAACTCCGCACCCTCCCAGTCCTGAAGATAGCAGGTCATTACCGGCTTGCGATGCTCGAAATAATCGACAAAGCTGGCAGCGAAAATATACTGGAATTTACGCGCTGAACTATTGATGAGATTAATCAAACCTTTTTGAAACTGAACCTCATCAACATGACCTGAATACAACTTTCCCTGAGGAAAGATAAGTACCAGATTTTCAGGATCATTTAACAGCTTACCTGCATATTCCAGTGTTTCAATCGCACTCCGGGAATTCTTTTTTACCGAAAAACTTCCCAAATACTTTAAAAACCAAACCTTTCTATAATTTTCTTCTGTGATCATCACATGAAATTTTTTCCTGAAATAAAGCCGGTTAATCTGAAACATCAAAAAACCATCCCACCAGGAACAGTGATTCGCAAGTAATAGAATTGATCTTTCCTTATCAAACTGTGAATGATTAAATTTCAGATCTTCAAAGTCCGATTTAATAATTCTATTGATATACCAGGAGAAGAAATGATAAATAATATTGTTCCGGCGTGGTTCAAGCATATTTAAAGATATAATTTTTTATAAGGCCGAAAATATATAAAGACATAACATCTAAATTATTGCTCAATCAATCCATCAACTATTTTTGCTGAAAGCAGTGCAAGTGGTATACCTCCCCCGGGATGCACGCTGCCTCCTGCAAAATATAAATCCTTAATTCCTGATGTAAAATTTGCATGCCTTAAAAAGGCAGAAAATTGGCTATTAGAACTGCTTCCATACAATGAACCCTGATATGAAAAGGTCTTTGAATCGATACCACGTGGATCCAAAACAGATTCACAACTTATCAGTTGACTGATATCCCTGGCAAGATTTCTGGTAAGCTTTTCAATAATGTTTTTTCTTGAAACCCGTATAAGTTCATCCCAGTCCTGACCTTCATCCGAAGGCACATTGATCATTGTAAACCAGTTTTCAGAATCTTTAGGTGCATCTTTCGGATTGCTTTTGGAACTGATGTGGACATATATGGTTGGATCTGAACCTATACATTTCTCCTCCCATATCTGTCTGAATTCTTCCTGATAATCCTCGGTAAAAAATATATTATGCAGACCTAATTCAGGAAATGAAGCATTTATACCCCAATAAAAAATCAGGGCTGAACTGCTGCGTTCCTGATTTTTTAAGCGTTCAGGAACTTTTATGCCTTTCATTAAACGAGTATAGGTATACCAAACATCCATATTGGAAATAATCAGGTCAGCAGGATGAATCTGCCCTCCACAACTAAGACCAATAACCCTTTTGTTTTCTATTTCTATCTGATTTACATAGGAATTGAAATGAAATTTCACACCAAGATCATTCGCCAGTTGTGTAAGTGAGCTGACGATAGCATACATACCTCCAATCGGGAAATAAGCCCCAAAATGCTGTTCAAAATGGGGAATTATATTGAGTGTTGCAGGGGCTTTGTAAGGATTTGACCCATTATAAGTTGCATAGCGATTAAACAACCGAACGGTTCGGCTATCCTTAAACCTTGCCTCATTTGCTTGATTCATTGAACGAAAAGCATCAATCTGCGGAAAGCGCAACAAAGACTTTAGGGTACCCAGGTTCAGGTAACTTCGCAGCTTATGCAGCGATCTTTGCAGAAATACTTGATTTGTGATCTCATAAATATCCCTGCTTATATTTAAAAAATCTATGACAGAATCAGCAGAATCATTGGTCTTGTCAGCTATTTCATCCGAAAACTTCACAGGATCAGCAAATGCATTGATCCGGGTACCGTCTTCATAAAAATAATTGCAAATGGTCTCCAGCTTCTCATACTGAAAATAATCCTGAGGATTTTTACCGGCAAGACGAAAAAGCTCATCAACATAATGAGGCATTGTAAATAAACTCGGTCCGGCATCGAATCGAAAAGACTCAAGCCAGATTTCAGAAAGTTTTCCTCCCGCCTGGGCAGAAGCTTCAAAAACCTCAACCTGATGGCCTTTTATAGCCAGTCGAATAGCGGCAGCGATACCGGCAATACCTGCACCAATAATAATGGCTTTAGACATGAAACGAAATTACGCTATTTCATCCCTAAATGAGATTTGGATGAAAATATGACAGGAATATTATCCAAAAAAACGGTTAAATCCTCTAAAAATTAAGCTATCTGCCTCTCGAACCTTTTAACCATTGATCAACTGAATAAGGACCGGAACCCAAAATCCAGAAAAGAATGAGCAACATCAAGACCAGTAAGGATAACCAAAGCTCCGAATTAAGTGGCGAGAAACCCTTTGTGAGATTCACAAAAAATACGGCTCCAACAAGAATAGGGATCTGAATAACCGCGGCAAATCGGGTAACGAGACCCAGGGTGATTAATACCCCTCCTACCAGGTGGGCAAAAGCGACCGTATGTACGACCGCAAGTGCCATCAGGCCCGAAAATCCAAAAACACTATTCTGGATAATCCAGTCCTTCTGAGCTTCTGTATCACTAATAAAAGCAAGTCCTTTACTAAAAATTAAAAGTCCAAGAACTATGCGGATTGAGTCGAGCCACTTCGCGTGATGTACATCGCCCCAGTGCTCTATTTTTTGAACTAAGTTCATAACAACCTCCTTTTTAACGAGTTGATTATATTAATCTACAAAAAATTGAGGGCTAAAGCAAATTAAATTCAGTGCGGCTGTTTATTTAAGAGTATTAAGTACCCTGAACATTTTCTGCCTGACTGCAGAACTACTTCCATTATAATTATTGATTATAAATGAAAAAACCACAGAGATTCCTGTATTTGAGGTATGGTAACCAGAATATGCGATAACGTCGCTAATCGTTCCGCTTTTCATTTTCATATTATTATACTGCGGAAGACTATTGTAATAACTTTCAAACCAGCTTTCCTTATTCAGGGATTGAAGTACTTGCGCCATTGCCATAGTTGTAATACGATTAGCAGGTGACAGACCGCTTCCATCATAAATATTCATAGCATTAGGATCTAATCCGATTTTAGTGGTCCAGAATTTCTTCACAAGTCCAGTACCCTGACTTATAGTTATTTCTTTCCCTTCTTTCCAGGCGATTGTCTTTATAAGATGTTCACCAAATAGATTGATACTCTTCTGATTAAACCAATAAACAATTTCATGAAGCGGGGGAGATGTGTGAACCGAAATGATTTTCGTTTGAGGGAGCAAAGGCTTCCTGTTTGCTGCCAGAGTTCTTGAAGTAACAACACCATTTTCAACCTGAATATCCGATTGCTTTAATATTTTCTCCAAACGATAAGCCAGATCAAAAGCCGGATCAGGTACCGAAGCCGAAATTACTTTTTTAAGATCGACCCCATAAGTACCCCTGAGATAAATCACCGTAGAAAAAGGGGCTGAATAAGCGTAAACATTATCCCCTGTGCCCGGTTCGCCGGTCTTCACTTCATTAACAATCTTAAGGTATGACATCTCAGGATAGGTTCTCAAAAGTTCTGCAGGTTCTCCAACCCTGCCGGGTTTAAAATGCATATCAAATTGATTCTCACGCCAGGTCAGGGATGATGGTCCGGCACCATAATAATTACCCATATCCTGCCAGGTCCAGCCCCCCGGCATGGTTTCAGTGCCAAATAAGCTATCATCTGCAATAATTTGTCCTGTAATATTTTTAATGCCTGATCTTCCCAGGGCATCAGCCCATTTCTTCAGGATCAGTTCAGGTCGGCTCTGATCATACCTATCACTTCCCAGCGCAGGATCACCACCGCCAGTAATGATGATATCTCCGTTCAGGGTTCCATTTGCTGAAATAGAACCTGAATAACCCAATGTAGTTTCCCATGTAAAATCCTTGCCCAAAATATGAAAGGCACTTGCTGAAGTTACTGTTTTGAGGGTAGAAGCACTTGCCAAACCGGTATTCCCGTTTGCTGAAAAAATCACATCTCCAGATTCGGCATTTAGTACACTCAATGAACTGCTTGCATATTTCAACTGGGGATCAGATTCAAAAGTTTGGTATGCACTTTCGATCTTTTGCTTAAGACTTTGAGCGTAAAGAGATGGAATAGAAAATACAAGAATAAGAAACAGAAAATTTTTCATGTTTATTTGTTAGCCTTTATTCAGAATCGAAAAATTCAATCTGAATGAAAAAATAAATTAAATATCTTTTGACAAAGAAAGGAATCTTCCAACTATTAAGGAGGTTCTGATCAGGTTAGAAGCTGTGTATTTCATCGCAGTTTCCAGATCAGTGGGTTGATTTCCGATAGCCAGCAGCAGGTCAAAATATTTATTCATCTCAGGATGATCATGTTGTGGCACTTTCCCGGCAAGACCGATAACCGGGATACCTTTCTCCTTTGCTTGTTTAGCCACTGCAAATGGGCCCTTTCCCTGTAAAGTCTGCTCATCCAGACTACCTTCTCCGGTTATCAGCAAATCGGCATTCTTTAAACTTTCATTAAACCCGGTAATTTGTAAAAAATATTCTCCCCCATTCAATAATTCTGCCCTTAAAAATGTGCGCAAAGTCGCGGCTATACCACCTGCAGCTCCTCCATGAATAATCTCATTCATTTTGACACCTGTCGACTTAAATGCAATGTCCGACAAATTGGTCAATCCAAGATCCAAAAATTTTACATCTGCCGGGCTTGCTCCCTTTTGAGGCCCGAAAACTGCGGCCGATCCATGTTCACCAAGAAGTAAATTATCTACATCGCACAAAACATTGATATCACATTTTAAAACCCGCTCATCAAATCCTGTGCTATCAATATGATGGAAGCGAGACATATTAACAGGCAAAGCCGCCAATTCGACTCCGTCAACACCCCGAAATATTATTCCCAAAGCACTTAAAATACCTATTCCGCCATCTACAGTTGCCGAACCGCCTATGCCTATGATGATCTTTTGTACCTGTCTGTCGAGAGCAAAACGGATTAATTCGCCTGTTCCGCAAGAGGAAGTCATTAAAGGCAATCTTTCATCCGAATTTAACAAGCGAATACCTGAGGCATCCGCCATTTCAATAACTGCAGTTTTACCCTGATCTATTATACCCAACGAAGCTTTTATTAATCGCCCCAGCGGATCGTGTACGTCATACTCATGCCAGACACCTCCGCATTTCTCTACAATTAAATGTCCGGTACCATCACCACCATCGGCGATAGGGAAGCATTCAGAAGTAAAATTTAAAGCACTACGTTTTAAACCCTCCTGTATAGCATCAGCAGTCTCCTTTGCCGTAAGGCTATGTTTAAAGGCATTTGGAGCAATCAGAATATGCATGATGCTGAAATAAAATCTATTTTAATCTTCAACCTCAACGACCATTTCAATCTCAATAGCCCAATTTGCCGGAAGCGCTGACATACCCACAGCTGAGCGGGCATGTTTACCCTTATCTCCAAATACTTGTACCATCAGATCAGAAAATGCATTCATCACCTTTGGCTGATCTTTGAAGTCGGGAGTAGATTGCACCATCCCCAAGACCTTAACAATTCGCTTCACTTTATTTAAATCTCCGAGTTCTGCCTTTAAACTCGAAAGCAATGAAATAGCGGTTAGTCGAGCCGCTTCCTGACCTTGCTCAAGCGTTAAATCGTCTCCAACCCTGCCGGTAACCCTGCTTCCATCCGGTTTATCGGGGCCATGACCGGCCGTATACACAAGATTACCCACACGGACAGTCTTTACATAACTGGCTAAAGGAGCGCTTGGCTTTGCTAAAACGATGTTAAGGTCCTTCAGGCGCTTATCGAAATCAATAACTACAGCTTTTGAATCCCCTTTTACCTGCGCTTTGGATGCAGAATTGCAGCCAATTAAAGCAATAGCTAACATGGATATTAAGAAAAACTTTTTCATAATTTTAATTCTGGCAAAAATTTATAATAAATCAATTTCCATAAAAAATTAATGCTGACCTACATAATCTAAAAGAAAAGTAAATCAGCACTAAAATCAGAATGTATGTGTTTGGGGGATTATTAATCCTCTACTTCAACAATCATTTCAATTTCTATAGCAATGTTGCCAGGTAATGCGCTAAAACCTACTGCAGAACGGGCATGCTTGCCTTTTTCTCCGAAGATTGCAACCATCATATCAGAAAATGCATTCATCACCTTTGGCTGATCCTTGAATTCAGGAGTACATTGAACCATACCTAAAACTTTAACCACTCGCTTAATCTTGCTTAGGTCGCCAATTTCTGCTTTCAAGCTTGAAAGTAATGAAACACCGGTTAAACGAGCCGCTTCCTGACCTTGCTCCAGTGTTAAATCATCACCAACTCTGCCTGTCATAGGACCACCTTCTGCACGATCAGGTCCGTGACCAGAAGTGTATACCAGGTTTCCTACACGAACAGTTTTTACGAAATTTGCTGTTGGTGGCTTTGGCGTTGTAAGCTCTATATTCAATTCCTTTAAACGAGCTTCGATATTCACTGTATCAGCAGCAGCCGTTTCCTGTTTTGCAGCATCTTCCTGCTTTGGGTTACAACTTAATAAGGCAGCTGAAATAAGAAATAATAGGGAGTACTTTTTCATAATAATTTAATTTTTGGTTTTATTTATTTACAATGTTAATAGGTTTTTGATTCAGGAATGAAGATAAATTATTTTCTGCAATTCCCATCAATCTGGAACGGGCTTCTTTCGTCGCCCATGCAATATGGGGGGTAATTAGACAGTTCTTTGCCTTAAAAAGCGGATTGTTTGCTGATGGAGGTTCCACCGAAAGTACGTCGATCCCTGCTCCGGCTATGATTCCCTCGTTTAATGCATCGGCCAGATCCTGGTCAACCATCAGCGGACCTCTGGAAGTGTTCAAAAAGAAAGCGGTTCGCTTCATTAATCTTAGGCTGTCTTTATTAATAATACCCTGCGTATCAGGGAAAAGCGGACAATGAACACTTACTACATCAGATTCCTTCAAAAGATGATTCAGTTCAGCCCATTTGAAGTTTTTACGATGCGATTGATCTGATCTGGTTCTTGAATATCCAATAATATTCATTCCAAAAGCAGTTGCAATGTCTGCAACCTTATGGCCAATGCTGCCAAAACCAATGATGCCGATCGTTTTACCCTCCAATTCTATCAGGGGATAGTCCCAGTAACAAAAATCGGACGAAGCTGCCCAGTCGCCCTGTAGAACCGAATCACTATGGCTTTGTACATGCTGGCATAATTCCAGCAATAAAGCAAAGGTCATTTGAACCACTGATGCCGTTCCATAACCTGGCACATTCGCAACTGCAATACCCCTGGTTTTAGCATAATCTACATCAACTACATTGTAGCCTGTTGCCAGAACGCCGATATATTTCAGATCAGGAAGCTTTGAAAGTACTGACTCCCTAAGCGGAGTCTTGTTGGTAAAAACAATCTCTGCTCCCTGGCAGCGTTCCACAATCAGGCTTTCCGGCGTGCGGTCATGCACCTCCAGATTCCCGAATTTCTTTATTCCCGCCCAGTCCAAATCCCCGGGATTAAGGGTATAACCATCTAATACAACTAAATTCATGCTTATTTATATTCTAATATTCTCTTTAACTTTCTACTTTTAGCTTTTGGCTTTAAGCTTTCTGCTTTAAGCTTTCTAAACCCGTGCCCATGCCAGATTCAACACCCGCTTGGCATTTGCAATCACCACATCAGCATCCTCATCTCCAAAAGGTTTGATTTCAAAGCTTACCACCGGTGGGGTTTGCGTATTAAGGAAACCTATGTCCAGCAAGACCTTAAGATAGTCAACCACTTCATCCACATCATTCTCGCCATTAGGAAAGCCAAATCTTGGGTGTACATCACCATAAGCAGCCATTTCCGGACTTTTCACCACACAATTGCCGATATGTGCATGCACAATATAGTCCTTTACAGGAAGTATTGATTCTTCAATCGTTTCATGGATCAATGGGATATGACTCAGGTCGACCATCAGTCCGAAATGATCATGTGCTTTGCGGATCTCTTTCACATATCGCAAGGCCAAATCTGCAGGACCAATCAGGCTCCTTTTATCTACATCATAATCAAAAACCTCAAGTGCTATTTTCATTTCACCTTTGCTCTTTGCATAGGCACAAATCTCATTAGTTGATTTCACCAATGCCTGAAAGGCCTCTTCTTTTCTGTTTTCTTCATAGTTTCCACTTAGAAAAGCAAAGCTGGATGCTCCAATTTCATAGGCCTCTTCGATTCCCTGTATTAAATTATCCAATGCCTTCTGACGTTCAACCTCCACTAAGCTGTTGATGTTCATCCCGGTGGTCAGAAGCCGTGGCTGTGCTCCATAAGCTACCGTCATATGTGAGGTTTCGAGCATTTTCTTTACTGCCAGACGCGTTTCAGGATCCTTAATCGTGGTAATTTCAATCGCACTGAAATAATCATCCACTGCAATCTTGCGGATTGTTTCCAACACCGGACCTTCGCCTTTGATCGTTGCCGGGAAAGCCATAAAGTGGACCAAACCCACGCGCATGTATTTGTATAATGATTCGTTCATTTTGATATTTTGTATTAAAAATTTGTACTTATTTTACTTTAATTTTCCTGATCTATAAACTCTCCCGAATCGTTTTAATCAAATTAAGCGCACGCTGGCATTCTTTTGTCAAGTCTGCATACAACTGATTCTCAATCACTACTTTTGTAATCATCTTACTTCCGCCCACAGCACTAACTCCAACTTTAAACCAGCCCCGTAGGTTATCTTCATTAAGTTCAATCCCACCTGTAGGTAAGAAGGTCATATCTGTAAACAATGCCTGGACTGCCTCAATATAAGAAGGCCCCAGAGTATTTGCCGGAAAAAGTTTTACCAAATTCACTCCACAGCTTTCAGCACGAATAATTTCACTGGGAGTCATGCAACCGGGAACACAGAGCAAATTATGTTTGTCTGAGAGTTCAATCACAGATTCCAAAATACCCGGGCAGACCAGGAACTCTGCGCCTTCATCTATATATTCTTTCGCTGCTTCCGCGTTTTTAATCGTACCTATCCCCAGACGCATGCCTGGCATCTCCGCATCACAGGCTTTGCGCATTTCCTTAAAATTTTTCATTGCCTGTTCTCCACGGTTTGCATACTCGGTTGTCCGGATGCCTCCTTCGTACATTGCGCGCATTAACTCAATACTTACACCGGCATCGGCAGCATAATACAAGGGAACAATCCCCTGCTCCTTCATGAGAGACTTAAGCTCTGTTTTCTTATCCATTTTATTTTATTTAGGTAATGCTAAAGTTTATACCCCTGACGGGCCAGAAGTTTCCATTGGCCCTTTTTCTTTTGCCAGACGAGGATATTACCAAACCTGATTTCTACGGGATTACCTTTGTTAACAGCCTGAGCAATAGCCAGATGCCTGACGATTGCATTTTTACCTGAAATTTTAACTGTCTGATTTTGAAGTTCAAATTTTTTGAAAAAGTTAGGGCCCTTCATAACACCTGATATAAATGCCGTCTTATCCTGGATTGCACCTGAAGAATGTCCATAACTTAAGTCCTCCCAAACCAGATTATTTAAGGTCGTACTATCGGTGCTGATAATCGCCTGATTAAATTTATTTACCAGTTGCACGAATCTTTCTGCTTTTTTAGTCTGAGCATTTAAGCTAAAACTGATCGCAGAAAATGCAATTAAAATGTAGAAATATTTTGCTTTCATGTTTTATTTAGAAGCTTTTAATTCGGATTCATTGTTTTCATTCTCTCCACCAAGTGGTGGTCTGTTCTGCCAGTAAGAGGCGAGGATTGATCCGCTGATATTCATCATTGGTCCGTAGATCATTGGGGCTAATCCAACTGTACCCAGTTTGCCCATACCATGTGCCAGTCCCTTTGAAAGTCCCGCATTTTGCATACCAACATTTATAGCTATTGTCCGGCAATCTTTTTCATTCATACCAAACAATCTTGCAGACCAGTAGCCCAGTGTGTATCCCATTAAGTTATGGATCAACACAAGCAAGATTAGCAGCGGTCCCACGGTCAGTAGGCTTTCTCTCCCTACGGCTGTAACAATTATAATTATGAAAGCAATTCCAAACATTGACACCATCGGCATGACTGAGTTCAGCCATTTGATTTTATCTTTAAGCAGTTCATTCAGAACGATTGCAAGAGTGATAGGAAGAATGACCATTTTCATAATATCCCACATCATATCAAGCACATTGATTTCAATAAATGAACCACCCAGCAACTTCATTAGTAAAGGAGTCAGAAATGGGGCCAATAAAGTTGCTATTGAGGTTAGAGTGATCGAAAGAGCCAGATTCGCTTTGGCGAGATAAGATATCACGTTGGCCGCAACCGCATTTGGTGCACAGCCAATTAATATCATTCCGGCAGCGATTTCCGGTTCAAAACTACTCATACTGGCCAGAGCAAAGCCGAGCAGGGGCATTATTGTAAAATGACTTAGAATACCCACGAAAACTCCTTTTGGTGCTTTAAATACCCCAAGAAAGTCTTTATAGTTCATTGTAATACCCATCCCAAACATGATCAGCTGAATCAGCGGGGTGATTAATCCTGAAAGCTTATAACCATTGATCTCTACGAAATATTGTGGAAAGATCAGCGCAGTTGAAACAACACCAACAATCATAATCGGATAGGCAAATCCTTTTAAAGCAGATACTCCTCTAACACTTAGTGCAATACAAACGATTCCTGCAATTAAGAAAGGCTCTGCTGTTCTTGAACTATTGACCAGATAAAGAATCAGCGCTGCAAGAAGACAGATTGCCCCCAAACCCATCACAATTTTAAATATTGGCTTCATAATTTTTACTTAGTATGTTCTTTTCGACATAAACTGATCCAACTGAGCACGGTTAATCTTCTTTTCGGCCGGATTACGATCGAGCCACTTCAGATATTCAACCTTAATTGGATCGGTCCACTGAGTATCGACCTCATTTGCCTTATAAGTCCCACTCCTGATCATTTCATGACCGAAACGATCTTTGGATGCAATAAATTCTGCGGTAGAAACAACCAGCTCAGCCATATGTGCCGGGATGAAAACTACTCCTGCCCTACCGGCAATCACCAGGTCGCCGGGAAGTACAATCGCCGCACCTATCGTAATCGGTGTATTCAATCCCATAAGCACAACACCCTGTAAAAACTGAGGAGCAAAATCCCTGACATGAGCATTAAATCCTTTGATGTCGGCGAGTCCGTCAACATCACGGGCAAATCCGTCAAAGACAACCCCGTTACCTGAATTCTTGTAGATCACATTGCCGAGGTTATCGCCCATAAGCGATCCAACCCTGCCTTTATTATCAGCAACATACACATCCCCCTGTGTTAACATATTAATTGGCCAATGCAAATGTCTACCGGCACGGCCTTCCTTAGCTGCACGGTCTACAATATTTTTCTCAATATCAGGCCGGATAGGCATAAACTGAGCAGTTAAGGCACGGCCTACTACTTTAACTTCTTCATGAAGTATTTTCCAGTTCCGCTCATACTGATACAGGTAACCTTCGTTATTCAGAATCTGCCAGGCTTCTTCAATCCCTATTTCACGGGCACGTTTCACAAGTTCATCCGAAATCCGTGGACGACCGTCGGCGAATCGCTCACCCTTCCAGGCTGAGGTAAGAAATATCAATTCGTCTTTTGGTATAGCCTGTGCAAATACTGTCGAAATTGAACCTGAAAAACAAACAAAAATAAGTGATAGATAAAATCTATAATTTTTTAAAAACATATAATTAAAATTGATAGTGACAAAAGTTAAAAATTATAAGGATAAAAACCGCGAGAAATTATGCTTTCTTCGGAAACTTCCAGATCTTCAGAGCATTTTTACCCATGATTAAATCCAGATCCTTTTCGGTATAGAAATCACAGAATTTGTACATAAATTCCAATTCTTTATCCATTGGAAGTTCCCATCGCGGAAAAGGATATCCTGTTCCCCAAATAATCTGCTTTGCACCAAACTCTTCATAAATGGCTTTATAGAAGGGCAAGGTATCTTCATATGGGTACTTTTTAATTTCTGACATTTCATATGGCTCAGAGTTGCTGATCCATACATTTTTGAAACGACTCAGTTTAAACATCTTTTTAAATTCCGGCCAGCAGTCGGCTGCTTTCAAATCTGGTTTTCCGGCATGATCAACTACTATTTTCACACCGGGGAATCGTTCTGCCATGTCTTCAAGCATAGGCATCTGATGTGGCACTATATAATAATTGAAACAAAGTCCGAGTTTTTCAGCTTCTCTCCACAAAGGATAATGCGCTTCTGAATTTAACCAGGTTTCTTTAGGACTGTATATCGGACTGAAACGCATACCCTGAAAACCATGCTCATTTACCCAATATCTTAGATTATCGACAATTTTAGGATCATGAGGATTCAGTAAACCATGAGCTACAAAATGATTGGGATAAGTTTTAACGCAATGTGCCTTGTATGAATTATCCCATCCGTAATAACGTGGATTAATTAACACACCGTAAGTGATATCAAAATCCTTCATCTGCTTAACCTGATTTTCAATAGGCGCCTCAATTGCCACTTTAAGATTCGGATTTTCGGGATGTTTGAATGGAAAACGCGAATCAAAATTCCAGGTTTCCACATGAGTATCGATGACCAGCCGCTTTTTCTTAAATTTCTCGGGCATTGAAGCCAAAACTGAATCAAAAGGGGCAATTAAACCTAAGAGGGGCATTGCTGCCATACCTTTAATGATGTCTCTGCGTTTCATATTAGATGTTTTTTGATTGTTAAAAATCATTTAATCAGGTCGCCAATGGCTGACCACCCGGAATCATTACTTTTTGCTTCGGAAGTTTAGTTGTATTACGTTTGGCTGTGAATTTTGCGGTCAGATATTCTCCCATGTGAATATCCCCGGCAATAATATCACCATTGACCTTTCCGGAGAAAAGGTAAATAATGATGTTCCCAACAATTGGGATTGTGCTTCTGATCTTTACCTCACTTCCATCTATCGTACCCACCATATTTTTTGTGTCATGATCTCCTTTATGAGTTCCCTGAATCCAGTTTCCATCCTGTTCAATTACAAATGAATGCATACTGGTACTTAAAGCATACTGTACTTCCACATCCCAGCGTC
>CAYHGN010000012.1:44278-45950 GCA_964356005.1 uncultured Sphingobacterium sp. | reverse complement strand
GACTACTTTTTAAAACATAAAAAATGGCCGGAATTTCTTCCGACCATGACTGGCTCTAGGGTACCTTTATATAATGGTCAATCTTTTTGTTTGGTGACTTTATAAATCTTGCTTATTCAGCCCTTGCAATCTTCCTCTCTGCTAGTTTTTCTCTGCGGTATCTTGCCATATTAATCATGAAAACACTTCCCAGAATAATAATAAGCCCAATTATCTGAATAGAGGAGATTTTTTCATTAGCAAAAAATACTCCCAGAAGCACGGCTACAACGGGGTTAACATAAGCATAAGTACTAACCTGCATCGCCGGTCTTTCCTTTAATAACCATACGTAAGCACTGAAACCTGCTATCGAACCCAGTACAACGAGGTATAATACGGCCATCCAGGCATCTCCTGATACATCCTTCCATTGAAAGCCATTAAATTCATCACGAATGATAATTCCGGGGATAAAAGCAATGCCCGCAGCCATCATCTGCCAGGTGCTGGTTACTATGATTGGATCTTCGGTGGATTTGTATTTGGAGTAAAGTGATCCACCCGACCAGGTTATTGCTGCAAATATCAGTAGAACCATACTGCTCATTTTCACAGATTCACTTCCCTGAATAGACAGAGCCTCAGAAACCTGCTCACTAAAAAGCAAGATCACACCAGCAAGCCCGATCAGCAGGCCAGCAATGATGGATTTGCTTCTTAAGTTTTCAGACCATTTAGGTTTGTCGAGCAGAACAAACCACAGTGGAGCTGATGACACCATGATGGCGACCATTGCACTCGGCATGCTTTGTTCAACCCAGATTATAATACCATTACCACAAAAAAGCAGTAATATTCCGCTGATGGCAGCATGTTTTATTCCTTTCGCCGCAAAAATATTCTCACCCTTCAAGATGCACCATGCTGCCATAAGTACACCGGCAATGATAAAACGGAATGCACCTAAAATGAAAGGAGGGAAATCCTTTATAGCAATCTGAATAAAAAAGTAAGTTGAACCCCATACAATATAGACTATGGCAAAGGCGAGAACAAGCATTAAAAGTGATGTGGATTTTTTAGTAGAATCAGACATGTTTATTTCGAAGGTTTAATCAATTGCTGCTGTGCACAGTTTTTTTATCCTTCTCCTTTATGTCGTCAATAAAAGTTGTTAATTCCCTTGTATATGAGTCAAGTTCCAATGCACTTTCTTTTAAGTGATTTAATACTTTTTTCATTTCTTCTGTTGTCATTGGTGTGTCTGTCTCTATTAGATTCATAAGACCCAGGCAAGTCGTCAAGGGTTTTCTAACTCTATGAGAAGTCATAAACAACATTTCTTCAAGTTCTTTGATGTAAATGTTCCGTTCTTCTTTAAGAGCATCGGCGAGCTTTCTGTGTCTTAAACCAAATATTGCAATAACTATAATGACCAAAATAGTGATTACCCTGTTTGTTAATGCCATATAAATTGTTGACTCTGAATAAAAGATAATAAATTTTGTAGTTGTCAGCAGCAAAGTAATAATGGCAAAAACAATTATTGTTTTTTTGGACTCTCTGCTAACTAAGAATAAGCAGAATACATATAAAACGCCAACACTAATGCCCAAAGATGTAAAAAGGTCAATAAGAAACACGATTAGAAGTGCTAGTGCAGCTTGGCTTGTCGGTCTTTTTAAGTTTA
>CAYHGN010000012.1:0-44178 GCA_964356005.1 uncultured Sphingobacterium sp. | reverse complement strand
TGAATCAGTATTTAACTGATTTTGGTTAAAATAAATAGGCTTTTTAAGCTTAATCGTAAAGATATTTAGGAAACGAGCATAAAAAAGTGGAAATTTGAGATACTGGAAAATATTTGCTTTGGTGTAATAACGGGGATGATTAAACATTTATACAGTATTATTCTTTTATTATTTCTAATTAACTCATCTGCTTCAGCGCAGACAGACAGTCTAATTCTGAATCCAAAAACTCCGGTTTATCGAACTTATGATTTGGCGGGAAAGGCTGCCTACAGAGATTCTATTAAGGCCATAAGAGATTCATTGTCTATTGTCTGGATTAAAACTCCTGATCCGGATCGCTCTAATCCATTCCTGGACAGTCTGATCAATTTGTATAAGGTAGAAAATCTGGATTTTTCTGCCTGGGCTGCAAAATTTCCAAAGAAGGGCAATCATAGTCAGTATGGAATGGTACGGCCTAATGGTGAAACATGGGTTATAGGAATTATTTTGTTCCTGATAATATTTTTTTCGCTCGTCAGGTATTTCTTTCCGACAGAGCTGAACAGCATAATTATGGCCTTCTACAGTAATCAGATTCTGACCAGAATTAATAAAGAAGACAGTCTGTTTAATTCCTGGCCATTCATTTTTTTCTATTTACTCTTTGGTCTTATTATTGGTCTCTACCTGTATTTATCAGGGAAGTATATGCAATTAACATATCCATTTGATGGCTTTGAACTTTTCCTTTTTCTAACGGCGCTTGTCATTGGCTTATTCACTCTCAAAATTATAGTACTTCGGGTGATGGGATTTTTGTTTGATGTTAAAAGGCTTGTAAGGGAGTATGTATCCGTATTATATCTAAGTTATTTCAATGCCGCAATTTTGTTTTTGCCGGTGGTTATTGCATTTAGTCTAACTTCCAGCCGTTTTGCGGGAATTTATAGTTATATTGGAATTGTGATGCTTCTCGGAATTTTCGTTGTCCAATTTCTCAGAGCAGGGGCAAATATTTTATCAAATTACAAGTTTCCAAAAGTTTATTTAATTATTTACCTTTGTGCCCTCGAATTTTGTCCTTTAATTATCTTATTTAAAGTACTCGGGTATTAGCCTTTTTAAGATATATGCAAGTAAGTCCAATTGAAAAACCAAGGAAAGTTAAAAGTATCCTTGTTACTCTGCCAAAGCCTGATTCGGAAAAGTCGCCTTATTTTGATTTAGCTAAAAAGTATAATTTGAAGATAGACTTCAGATCCTTTATCCATGTAGAGGGTGTACCGGCAAAAGAATTTCGTAAAGAGAAAATAAATTTAGCTGATTTTACTGCTGTTATATTCACAAGCAAGAATGCGGTAGACCATTTTTACAGGATATGCGAAGAAATGCGATATGATGTACCTGCTGACATGAAGTATTTTTGCATTTCGGAAACTATTGCACTCTACCTTCAGAAATACATACAATACAGAAAGCGCAAAATATTTTTTGGAAAACAAACTGCGGCTGATCTGGCAGAACTTTTGAAAAAACATACAGCCGAGAAATTCTTATATCCCTGTTCTGATGTTGCAGCAGAAGAAACTCAAAAATTCCTTTCTGTAAATGGTTACGATTTTAAGCCTGCCGTATTATTTCATACTGTATGCAGCGACCTTTCTGATCTTGCCGAGGTATTTTATGATGTTATTGCATTTTTCAGTCCGAGTAGCATCCATTCCTTGTTTATAAATTTTCCTGATTTCAAGCAAAACTATACCCGTATTGCTGCCTTTGGGGTTAGTACACACAAAGCGGTTTTGGAACATGAACTGATTCTTAATATTCCTGCACCTAGTCCTCAAGCGCCAAGCATGACGATGGCACTTGAGCAATATATTAAGCAAGTCAATAAATAAATTGAAACAAAAGAGAATTAAATTCGTTTTTATTTTTTAATTAACCAAACCCTGGACTTGATTTGTACGTACTAACAGAATATTTCAAATATGCAATATTGTGGTTTTTGCTGCGTTAACTAATGTTTAAGTTTTTATAATTTAAATATGAAATGTTGTAGTTCAACTCAGATAGATTAGTTTTGTCGTATATGCTATATGCTTTTTTATTATATTCGAAATAATTTTGTTGAGTGAATGCAAACTGGAATCATATAAAATGAGAAAAATATACTTTATCGTTCTTGCAGCTATTGCCGTTTTAGGCTCCAGTTGTGGTAAAGGTGGTACAAATGGTGAATTGATTGGTGTTGCAACTAAAAAGTTTAAAAACAATCAGGTACCCTACGGCATGGTTTACATTCCAGCCGGAACTTTTATTATGGGTCAAACTGACCAGGATATTACTTTTGCACAGATATCTCAAAACAAGCAGGTTACTGTACAGGCATTTTACATGGATGAAACTGAGATTACCAACAGTGAATACCGTCAATTTGTAAACTGGGTGCGTGATTCCATTGCCATATCTAACTATTTGCAAGATGAGCAGTACTACCTTAAGCCAAAAGGTAAAGTAGATCCAAATGATGCAGGTAAAAAGTATATCAACTGGAAAAAGGTAGGTAACGGAAGTGCAATATGGGGAGGCAAAAAAGGTGCATCCGCTAATGGCCCTAAATTGCAGGCCATGTATTATCAGGGTGAAGACAGAGTATTTGACCGTAATGAAATTGATGTCAGACTGCTGAAATATAATTTCGCGATAATGAAATTACGGGAAGCAGCAAATAATCGTAATAACAGAGAAGCTAAGCGTTCTGATTTTATTCTTCGGGATACAGTTGGTGTATATCCGGACACTCTTGTATGGTTAGCTGATTTTGCCTATGCTCAGAATGAGCCAATGGTCAAAGGGTATTTTTCACATCCTGCATTTTCAAACTACCCTGTTGTAGGCATTAACTGGCGTCAGGCACGTGCCTTTACAGTCTGGAGAACGCGTTTCAATGAAGCCTATAAAGATAGTCGCAAACTTCCTAAGCGTGCTGACTATGACCTTCCTACTGAAGCAGAATTTGAGTATGCTGCTCGCGGAGGAAGGGTTGGAACAAGTTATCCGTGGGGAGGTCCATACATCAGAAATGCGAAGGGATGTCTTATGGCTAATTTTAAGCCGGGAAGAGGAAATTACATTGATGATGGCGGACCATTTACGGTTAATGTAAAAGCTTATTTTCCAAATGATTACGGACTGTATAATATGGCAGGAAACGTTTCAGAGTGGACTTCTTCAGCATTTGACGAATCTGCTTCTACTTTCACGCATGATATGAATCCTACCTTCAGTTATGAGGCACGCCCAGAGGATCCTGAAGTGATGAAGCGCAAGGTTGTTCGTGGGGGTTCATGGAAAGATATTGGTTATTTCCTTCAAAATTCAGCGAGCACTTTTGAATATCAGGACACTGCAAAATCTTACATCGGTTTTCGTTGTATAACCAAGTATCAGGGCCGGGATATTAAAGACAGGCTCTAAATAAAAATTACAATCCTCTCTAATATAAAAAAGCGTTCATATTATGGCTCAAAAGAAAAAGTTTAAACTGGGTATTAATACCTTAATTTCATGGGGTGCCTCCGTAGTTATTGTTGGTCTGATGTTCAAGATCCTGCACTGGCAAGGTGGAGAGATCATGATCGCAGTGGGATTGATCACAGAGGCTATTCTGTTTTTTATTTTGGGTTTTCAGGCAGAGTCCACCGACCCCGACTGGACCCGGGTTTATCCCGAACTTGACGAAGAATTTAAAGGTGATTTAGCACAGGCTTCATTAAGTGGTTCTGGTTCATCAACTGCAGCTTTGGATAAAATGATGTCGGAAGCCAAAATCGGACCTGAACTGATTGAAAGCCTTGGCTCAGGTTTAAGATCTTTTGGTGATAAAGTTTCTGCCATTTCAGGAATTGCTGATACTGCAAGTGCAACCACTGAACTGGCAGATAAAGTTAAAACTGCTTCAGGTAGTTTTGATAATCTGAACACAGCCTTCGATAAGGCTACGGTCAGCCTCAGGGAAATGGCCGATACCAATATTGATTCTAAATCATACCATGAGCAGGTTAATAACCTTGCAAAAAATATTTCAGCACTCAACGCTGTATATGAGCTTGAATTACAGGATTCAAGTGCTCATTTGAAATCAATGAACAAATTCTATCAGAATCTTTCTCTGACCATGCAAAATTTTAATGAGTCAATGGAAGATTCCAAACAATTCAAAGAGGAAGTTGGCAAACTGGCGAAGAATTTATCATCCTTAAATTCTATTTACGGAAATATGCTCTCTGCTATGAATCAACCAAATCGTGGATAATTGCTAAACGAATTATAGATCTTTAATTTTTTAAATAAAATTGCATGGCTGGAGGTAAACAAACCCCAAGGCAGAAAATGATTGGAATACTTTACCTGGTGTTATTAGGTTTAGTAGCACTGAATATCAGTGATTCAATCTTAGAAGCTTTCAAAAATTTAACGGATAGTTTAAATGCTTCAACACAGAATGTCCAAATTGGTGTTGATGCAACTTATGCTTCATTTGAAGCAACTAAACTAAAAAATGAGCCCGAAAGAGCACGTCCAATATATGATAAGGCTAAAAAGGCAAGTTCTTATACAAGTGAATTAAATGCTTATGTTGAAGAACTCCAGAAACTTTTTGAAACTGAGGGTGGCGGATATAATGAGTCGACTGGGGATATAAGCAAAAGGGATAACCTTGATATTTCTCCAAGGTTAATGATCAATAAGCCACGTGCTACTGAATTGAAGAATAAAATCAATGCAACACGAGAAAAGTTAATTTCATTAATGGATGTAAAAGATCGTAAAAACGTCAGTTTTTCTTTAGAGGCGAAAGATCCTGCAAATCGTGGTGGTGTTAACAGAAGCTGGGAACAATCAAATTTTGGTGATGGTATTCCGTTGACTGCAGCTTTAACCGCATTGGCAAAGATAAAGGCAGACAGTAAAAACGCTGAGGCTGAGGTTGTAAAGAGGATACTTGGGCAGATGGATATGGCTGTTGTCAATCTTGACCTGTTTTCTGCAGTTGCTGTTGCTCCAACGTCTTATCTGATTGCTGGTCAGCCATACACTGCAGAGGTGTTTTTGACCGCATCAGACTCGAAATCAAGTTCGGAAATATCGGTTGGAGGTTCAAGATTGCAGGTAAAGGAAGGAAAGGGAACCTATACGGTCAATACTTCCCGTGAAGGAATATTCAGCTGGACTGGTACTGTACGTGTTAAGCAAACAGATGGAACAACAAAAACCTACACGACTACAGAGCAAAAATATCAGGTAGCACGCCCTTCAGCAGTAGTTTCTCCTGATAAAATGAATGTGTTTTATGTGGGGGTTCCAAACCCGGTATCGGTATCGGCTCCAGGTATTCCCAAAGAGAACCTGATGGTTACTATGAGCGGAGGTACAATATCAGGGTCCAATGGAAAATATACAGTTACAGTAAGTACTCCCGGAACAACCGCAAAAGTAAATGTTTCGGCTAATGTCAGTGGTAAGGTTCAGAACATTGGTTCAAGTGATTTCAGAGTTAAGCGTATTCCGGATCCTAAAGCTAAATTTGCAGGTAAAACCGGAGGAGCTTTGAGTTCTGTAGTTATAAAGTCGCAGAGTTCAATTTTTGCTATTCTTGAAGGTTTCGATTTTGACGCCAAATTTAATGTTACCCGTTTTAGTCTGGTGATTGCCCGGCCTCGTGCGGATGTTGTTGTATTACAGGCAACTGGAAATTCACTCAGTGCTCAAATGAGTGCAGCAGTGGCTACAATAACACCAGGTACAAGGGTAATATTTGATGATATTGTTGCTGTGGGTCCTGACGGAACCCAAAGGCAGTTAGACCCTATGGCTTTTAAAGCAAATTAAGTGCTATGAAAAAGATATTCTTTGTCCTGATTTTGATTGCCGGTGCTCTTCAATTGAGTGCCCAGTCACCTAATTTAACGAATGATACTAAACCAAAACCGGCAGAAAAGCCACTGGATGGATATTATCAAAAGACCAATATTATTAACGCTAAGGTTGCTCCATATGCCAGTCTGAGGGAATCGGACGTGATGTTCAGCAAGCGTGTATGGAGGGAAATAGATGTCCGTGACAAGGTGAATATGATTTATGCATCGCCTAAAGCGCGTCTGATTACTATTTTAACTGATGCAATCATTGCCGGTGAACTTACCGCATACGACGCAAGCAGCACCAAGGATGATGTTAATGGAGATGAATTTAACGTAATTCTGAAACCTGAACAGGCAATGGCAAAGTTTGCTGATAGTGTTTTGGTTCCAATTTTTGATACAGACGGTAATCAAACCGGAACGGTAGTAAAAGCTGGAGAATTCAACCCTGATAGTATTTTAAAATTTCGTATAAAAGAGGATTGGATTTTCGATAAGCAACGTTCAGTTTTTGAACCGCGTATCATCGGTATTGCACCAATGATACGTATTTCAGCTGCCGGTCAGTCTTTTGATGAACAACCTGCATTCTGGATATATTTTCCAGAGGTTCGTCATTTGCTGGTAACTAAGCCTGCTGTGAACAGAAATAATGATGCTACCGGACTCAGCTTTGACGATTTATTTATGAAGCGGATATTTGCGAGTTATATTGTAAAGGAGTCTAATCCCGAGGATCTGCGGATTAAAGATTATGCGCTTGGAATTGATAAACTTTATGAATCTGAACGTGTTAAGAAAGCCTTGATGGATTTTGAACACGATCTTTGGTCATATTAAACAGATTATTTAAAGAATTCCAGTAAGGCAGCAGTCTGACTTTTGTTCAAAACCTCCAGCAATTCAACTTCAACGGCTTCTTTTATCTTCTTAACAGATTTGAAATGTCTAAGTAGTTTTTCGGCAGACGCCTTTCCTATTCCCTGAATGCTTTCGAGTTCACTTGCAAGAGTCGCAATATTCCGTTTTTTTCTGTGAAATGTAATTCCGAAACGGTGAGCTTCATCCCTTAACTGCTGAATAATTTTTAATGTTTCAGACTTTTTATCAAGGTATAATGGGTACTGATCTCCGGGATAGTAGATTTCTTCGAGCCGTTTCGCAATGCCGATAATAGTAACCTGCTTATCTATTCCCAATAATTTTAAGCTTTTTATTGCGGAGGATAACTGACCTTTGCCACCATCAATCACAATCAGTTGAGGCAGACTTTGTTCTTCATCGAGCAATCTTCTGTATCTTCTGAAAACAGCTTCCTCCATCGTAGCAAAATCATCAGGACCTTCAACTGTTTTTACGTTAAAATGCCTGTAGTCTTTCTTTGAAGGCTTTGCATTCTTAAAAACTACTATGGCCGATACCGGAAATTTCCCATGAAAGTTCGAGTTGTCAAAACATTCAATATGTATTGGCAATTGATTTAAACGGAGGTCTTTCATCATTTGAGTCAGAAGCCTGTCAGTTCTTAATTCCGGATTTAGTTTTTCATATTGATCTAATTTGTCCCGTTTGAAATAGGCCACATTCTTTTGTGAAAGTTCCAGCAATTTCTTCTTCTCGCCGAGTTTTGGAACAGTGAATTTTATACCCGAGTCTGGAATTTCAAGTTCAAAGGGTAGGATAATTTCTTTTGAATTACTGTCAAATCTCGACCTGAATTCAGTAATTGCCAGGCTTAATAATTCTTCATCAGATTCATCAAGGCGTTTTTTGATTTCCAGGGTCTGGGTCTGAATAACCGTCCCGTTCATCACTTTAAGGAAATTAATAAAAGCATGCTTATCGTCTGTCGCAATACTGAATACATCAACATCGGTGATAGATGAACTTACAATTGTTGATTTACTTTGATAATTATCCAGCAGATCGAGCTTTTGCTTCAGGTTATGTGCAAGCTCGAAGTTTAGCCCATTTACGGATTCTTCCAGCTGATTTTTAAGACGCCTTATTACGGAACCAGTCTTCCCATTCAGGATTTCCTTTATTTCGGATATGCTCTGATCATAATCGTCTTCAGTTTGATAAGCCTGGCAAGGTCCTTTGCAATTACCAATCTGATATTCCAGACAAACCCTGAACTTTCCTGAATGTATATTTTCACGGGTCAGAGGCAAAGTACAGGTTCTCAATGGATAGATTTCTTTGATCATCCCTAAAATGGTATGCATCATTCCGATTGATGCATAAGGCCCAAAATAGGTTGAACCATCCCGGATTATCCTTCTTGTCCAAAAAATACGTGGAAACTTTTCATTTTTGATAATGATCCAAGGATAGGTCTTATCATCTTTCAGCATCACATTATACCTTGGCTGATGTTTCTTGATCAGGCTATTCTCAAGTAGCCAGGCATCGATTTCAGTATCAACAATGGTGAAGGTGATTTTTCTGATCTTGCTGACCAGAATCCGGGTTTTAGCATTCACCCGATAGTTATCTTTATTAAAATAGGATGAAACCCTGTTTTTAAGATTCTTAGCCTTACCGATGTAGATAAGCTCTTCAGTATCCGACCAAAATTGGTAGATACCGGGTTTTTGAGGAATATTCTTTAACTCAGGCTTGGGATCAAATTCTTTCATGTCAGGATAATGGTCAAAGCTGAACCTGATCTGCAAAATTGCAAATTGTAAAGAAAATCATTAGTATCAGAAACCAAGCTTTTTATCAAGTTCACTCACTCCGGACTGCTGTTTGGTATACTCCCCGCAATCAATAACAGTTGTAACTCCTCCTTTTGGAGGAGGGAAATCACCTTTACTGTATTTTAAAACGGGATCTGAATAAACCTTTTGCATATAGATAGCAAATATCGGGAGTGCAGTATTTGCGCCTTCACCGAAACTGGTTGTACTGAAATGTATTGCCCTATCTTCAGCACCTGTCCATACTCCGGTAACAAGTTCAGGCGTGATTCCCATAAACCATCCATCTGAATTATTCTGTGTGGTGCCTGTTTTTCCTCCGATGGGATTGTTGAGCTTATATTTCCATCCCAATCTTACCCCGGTTCCTTCTGTTACCACAGCTTTTAACATGTCTGTCATAATATAGGCTGTCTGTTCGTCCAGAACAACTTTTATTCTTGGACGACGCTCGTAAATAACGTTTCCATTTTTATCAGCTATTCGCAGGAGATAGATTGGTTCTGTCCATACGCCATGATTGACAAATACAGAATATGCGCCTACCATATCATAGACTGAAGCGTCAAAAGAACCCAGGCAAATCGAAGGTACTGCAGGCACATCACTGGTGATACCCATATTTTTTGTCAGGGTTGCAACCGCTGTCTGACCAACTTGTTTCATCATGTAGGCGGTAATATAATTCTGGGAATTCGCCAATGCCTTTTTTAATGTGAGTGTTCCGGGTATTGGTTTATAGGCTTTAGGATACCAGGTAGTGCCATCCCCCGCGTCTATACCAACAGGCTCATTTGCTACAGTGTAGCATGGGGAATATCCTCCATTACCAATTGCGACAGCGTAAGTGAATGGTTTTGCTGTCGATCCTACCTGACGCGTTCCCATTTTTACCTGATCGTACTTAAAGTGAGTGTAATTTGTGCCTCCAACCCATGCTCTGACATATCCTGTTTGAGGTTCCATAGACATTAGGGCATTACGAAGCATTAATTTATAATATTTAATTGAGTCGACCGGCCTCATTACCGTATCAATTTCACCACGCCAGCTAAAAATGGTCATTTGTGTTGGTGTCCTGAAGTTTTTAAGAATCTCTTCTTCAGTTTTACCATCAGCCTTAAGCTGCTGATAACGGTCTGATCGGCGCATGCCTTGATTGATCAGCAATTTGGCTTCCGGGATATTAAAAGGGTCGCGGCCTTTCCATGAATTATTAAACTGAACCTGCAGTGTTTTTAAATATTCCTTCTGTGCGTCTTCAGCGTATTTCTGCATCCTCGAATTGATGGTTGTATAGATCTTGAGGCCATCTCTATCGAGGTCATAAGGTGTACCATCGGCTTTATAGATCGAGTTTTCTTCAAGTGTTTGCTGTATATCTTTCTTGAGTACCGCCCTGAAATAGGGTGCCGAGCCCTCATTATGGTCGGAAGGGTTGAATGCGAGATTCAAAGGGCTTTTCTTCAGAAGTTCAACTTCTGCGTCACTGATGTAATTTGCATTATGCATGTTTTCCAGAACCGTATTTCTGCGTCTTAAAGCTCTTTCCGGATTACGGTGAGGATTATATAGTGAAGGACCTTTTAACATCCCAACAAGAATCGCAGCTTGTTCAGGTTTAAGTTTATCAGGTGTTGTACTGAAATACGTTCTGGCCGCAGATTTAATCCCGAATGTATTGTAAGAACCAAAATCTACCGTGTTGAGATACATCGTTATAATCTCCTCTTTGGTATATTGCCTCTCCAGTTTTACTGCAACAATAAGTTCCTGTGATTTCTGAATTAGTCGCTTGGTAAAATTTCTGGATCTGCCTTCTTTTGAGAACAGGTTTAAAGCAAGCTGCTGAGTAATCGTACTTGCTCCCTGTCGTTTTCCTACAAGGTTGTAGAAAATAACTGTAAAAGTACGTTTGAAATCAATTCCGGAGTGACTGTAAAAGCGAATATCTTCAGTTGCAATCAGGGCATTAATGACATTGGGAGAAATTTCATCATAACGAACATTAGAGCGATTTTGAACATAATAGGTACCTAATACAATATCGTCACTCGAAATAACCTCCGAAGCCTGATAGCTCTTTGGATTTTCAAGCATACGAAGGTCAGGCAGTCTCCCAAATAATCCCAGTCCGATGCTGAAGATCAGTATAGCTCCAAAAGCAATAAACCCCAGAATCCATTTCCAGAACAGGATAGTATAGCGATTTAAGTCATGCTGAGTCAGCTTGGTATTCATATAAAGCTTGTATTAATAGTTTTTTTTGTGATATTCGACGTACAGGTCGAGTGTTTCTTTATCAATTATTTTTTCAAGATTCTGAGAATTAATTATGAAGCTATTGTATTTGCCCGCGGGTATCTTCATAATTGCCCTCATCAGTGGGCTGATATTGGTAAAATAAGTTGTGGCCGCTTCCTTTCCAGCAAAGGGACCAACAAATATCAATTGATTTTGGTTAGCAACCGCTTTTAATTGATGTTTTATTGCTGATCCGGGTAAATTGGCTCTGTTAAATTGCCCGATTCCAAATCGGGATGAACTCAAATTAACTGAAGGGTCCGAAATATTTACTACAAAATAATATTCAGCAGAATCATCCTTCCTGAAAAGACCAGTTTCTGCCTCGGTTACTAATTTAACGGCTGGAAGTTTCTCCTTATTATCATCACCAGAAGTATTGACTTTAGCAGGTTCCCTAGCAATGATTGCTGATTGTTCAATTTCGGCTTCCTGAAAAAATCTGTTATTGAAATTCAGGTCACTTAATGCTACAATCCGGTCTGCCATTTCGCTCCTGTTTGAATCGATGAATGCAAGATGTTGTTTGATGAGAGGAACAATCAGTTTTTCGTCCGGGAAATTACCTATGATCTCTTTAAAAGCATTTTCAAGACCGGGAAGTTTTTGAGTATGCCCAATAGCCAGTGCATTTAAGTAAGCTAATTGTGCAGGTACTTTTTGTACACTGGAAACCTGTCTGTACTTTTCAATAGAATTAAGCATTTCTGTATAATTCCTTTTAACATATAGGTCGTAAATGTCATTATAAAGTCCGTTGAATGCAGCTTCCTGATCATCCTGTTTTTGACTAAAATCCGGGTCCAAAATTATTTTTGCAAATGGTGAATCAGGGAATTTGTTCAGAAGAATAGTTTTGTATTCATCAGAACGTTTCTTGTTAGCAGTGCTGTAAAGTCTGTACAAATTATAATAGATGGCCAGTTTGTTCTGATTTTCGGGGAAGCGGGTTAATAATTGCTCATAGGTTTTTACTGCTTCTGCAGTATCGGCAGATATGTCACGATAATAATTGGCGATATCGTAAAGTGCTGAGGCAATTTTTTGATTTGATTCGGCCTTTTGTTCAGGACTTACAGGAACCAAAAGGAGATATTCCTTTATCCGGGCTTCCATATTGGGTTCAGTTTTTATTTCCTGCAAAGGAAAAGGATTTGCTAGACTTCCGGGTTCCGGTAGAATCGCGGAAGGCATCTCAGATACAGTCCTTTGGCTTCTTCGCCAGTTATCTTCCAGTTTTCTTGTACCCCAACGCTTTTTAAACTCGGCAAGCCCCTGGCTTAATGCTGCTGAATTATTGAAGTAGAAGCGGGTATCCCTAACACTAAGTGACATTTGAGCAGAGGGCATAAAAGAATTTCCAGGCACAGGAATGCCTGAAGCAGTCTGTGCTTTTTCGATTTGTACCAATAGTTTGTTAATTCTTTCTTTGCGCTCAGCATCAGGCAATTGCGCGAGCATTTGCAGGGTATCCTGTTGGGCTATGATATTTAAACTGTTTGCCAGTACCTCCAGATTATCGGTTTTCTTTTTAATCTGTAGGTAATCGGGGTAGTTTTTAGGTAAGCTGATGAGTGTACTGTCATAATAGGCCTTAGACCTCAGAAAATCTGACCGGGTAAAATAGATTTCGGCAAGTTCAAGATAGGCTAGCCCCTTCAGATTTAGATTTTTTGTGCTTTTTGATACAGCCAGATTGTAATTTTCAATTGCTTTTTCAAAGTTATTTACCTGGGCATAACTATTGGCTATCTGAAAATACACCTGGTCAAGAAGTTCCCTGTTTTTGTCATCCTTAAGCAGAACCATAATCTCTCTGGTTCTTCCTGAAGTATCTCCACTCAATTCAGTTTTTAGATTTATACGACTGAGGTTTGCATTAAATGCCATATCGAATGGGGCATTGCTTTTAATAACTTTCGTATAATTTAATAATGCGTTTTGGGGTTTGTCTGTAACTTCATACAGCTGAGCAATAAGGTAGGTCCAGCGGATCTTTTTTTGTTTATTTTTGACGGTTTTCAGAGCTTTTTCCAGCAAGTTTATTGCTTCTTCGTCTTGCTTTGCATAAATATAAAGCTGAGCTCTTGTTGCATAAATATCAGCAACAGATTTTTTTTCTGACTCTATATTTCTTATGGCTGTATCAAGACTGCTTTCAGCTTCCTCCAGACGATCGGATGCAATCAGTGACCTGGCTTTCCATGCTAATGCTGCCTGCCTTATTTCTTTCTCTGCAGGATAATTTGCGTACACGTAGTTAAAAAATTCAACTGCATTGAAAAAATTGGACTTTAAATGATTTGCCTTAGCGATTAAAAAATAAGCATCATCAACATACTTACTTAATGACTTTTCATTAGCGATTGTATTTGCCTTTAATAATGCATCATCCAGATTTTTTAGTTCTGACTGTGAAAGACTTTCATTGGGCTCTTTATAAACAGAAATCAGCCGGTCGTAATTATCTGCGTAATTTATCTGGATGTTTTTCTCACTTAGATTAATCAGTTCCTTAGCATTATAAAGGATATTATAATGCGCTGTTAAATTCTGCATGCCTCTGCTGGCCACAGTTTCTTTCTGTGAGCTGCATGAGAGCAGGCAAAAGCAAAAAAAGCAGCTTAAGGATATAAAACGAAATGCAATCCGAATAGTTGAATTCAATTTAATCTGGCTTGAAGTATATAACAGAATCTTTGCAAAGATATTTTATCATAGCGGAATTGTCCAGATAAATATAAACTCTTTCTGTCATAAAACGTTTTTCGTTGATATTCCTAACTATTTTTCGGCTGTGATTTATTTCAATGAATGCAGTATATATTTTAATAATTTTGCGATATAAAAAAGAGAATAATGGAGCAGAAGGATGAAAATCATATAAAGAAGGACAAAACTGATAAGGTTGAATCTGAAAAGCAGGCTCTGAACAGTTATGTAAAATATACCGGTATTGCTTTTCAGATGATGGCTATTATCGGACTTTCGGCCTATATAGGTTATAAGACCGATCAGTATTATGAACATAAGACCCAATGGGTAACAGCAATTGCATGCGTTTTGGGAGTCTTTTTATCAATTTATCAGACCATCAGGCAGTTAAAGTCATGAGTATTTATCGTTTTTTCATTTATTTTATTCTATTTACAATTTTCCTGATCATTGCTCCTCTGGTATTTCAGCTTTTTTATCCTGAAATGAAGTTCTTAATACCTAAATTCTGGGCCTTGTTTTGGATATTTGAAATTTTAACCTTAAGCATTTATCTGATAGCTTCCTGGAGGATGAAAATCAGTGATAAAGCATCCGGCCAGGCATTGCTCGGCAGCGTTACCATAAAGTTGCTTTTTTGCATGATAATAGCCTTTGTTTACATTAACGCAAACCCGGTTGATCCCTTTAAATTTATCATCAATTTTTTTTATCTATATTTCTTTCATACAGTGTTTGAAATATATTGTTTGTTATGTAACTTGCGCAACCAAAAATTTAAGTAAATTCCTTATAATAAATGGATTTGAGCCATATTTTCAATTCAAAAAAATTTTTCAGCATAACCTTTTATGCAGTTTTATTTTCGTTTTTGAGTTTTTCAGCCTTTTCTCAGGAGCATGCATCATCAGATACAGCACATGCTGTAGCAACAGGGTCACATGCTGCTGATCCGGAAGAAAAGGAAGATATATCCAAGGTTATTCTTCATCACATTGCGGATTCACACGAATGGCACTTTTTTGGTCATGTAGCGCTTCCTTTACCGGTTATTTTGTGGTCTGATAACGGATTGGTTAGTTTTCTTTCCAATAAGTTCGGACATAATGATCAAGGTACTGAATTACTGAATGTAGATGGTACTAAACTAGTTTATTATCACGGAAAGTATTATTACCCTGAATCTGTAAAAAGTGCAGATGGTACTTATATTGCCTATAACAATAAAGGGGAGATCATAAATACCAAGCCTCTTGATATTTCAATTACCAAGAATGTGGTTTCTCTGTTAATCTCAGTTACAATTTTGCTTGTTGTGTTTATCGGCATTGCCAATACTTATAAGAAGCGTGAAGGTAAAGCTCCAAAAGGCTTGCAGTCTATTCTGGAGCCGATCATCATCTTTGTCCGCGACGATATTGCCAAGCCACAGTTAGGTCATAAATATAGGGGTTTTATGCCCTATTTATTAACTGTATTTTTCTTTGTATGGTTAAATAACCTGATGGGATTGATTCCATTTTTCCCGGGAGGCGCAAACCTAACAGGTAATATAGCAGTGACTATGATGTTAGCACTCTGCACTTTTATTTTAACAACTGTAAATGGAAATAAGAATTATTGGGGTCACGTTTTTACCCCTCATGTTCCATGGTGGTTATATCCGTTAATGATCCCGGTTGAGATCATTGGTTTGTTTACCAAGCCTATTGCCCTGATGATACGTTTATTTGCAAACATTACTGCAGGTCACATTCTTATTTTGAGTTTGATCTCTCTAATCTTTATCTTAAAGTCGGTTCTTGTTGCCGGTATAGCAGTTCCGTTTGTTCTGTTTATCAGTGTAATCGAGCTCGTGGTAGGTTTTATTCAGGCATTCATTTTCACAATTTTGTCAGCCCTCTTTATAGGCATGGCAGTTGAAGAGAAGCATGCTGAGCATTAATATGAATTTATTTTTTGTTTAATATATATTTAAAAATCAGATTATGATCGTAGGAAGTATCGCTGGTATTGGTGCAGGATTAGCTGCTATTGGAGCAGGCATTGGTATCGGAAACATTGGTGGAAAAGCCATGGAAGGTATGGCTCGTCAGCCAGAAGCAGCATCTAAAATTCAAACAGCTATGTTAATTGCAGCAGCATTCGTTGAAGCGGTAGCACTGTTTGCTGTAGTTGTTGCGTTCTTAGGAACGGGACAAGTAAACTAAAAAAATAAGGCTTGTGCGATTGGCACCGGCCTTATTTTATTGTTTTGATTGATTTATTAAATAATATAACAAAATGACATTACTGGCATTAAATCCATTAGTTTCTCCGGATCCGGGTTTATTTATCTGGTCAACAGTAGCTTTTTTAATACTGTTCTTCCTTTTAAGCAAGTTTGCATGGAAGCCCATTGTAAAGGCTTTGGATGAACGTGAGCGTTCTATCGAAGATGCTTTATCTAAAGCCGAAATGGCGAAGGCTGAAATGGCTAAACTAATCAGTGAGAACGAAGATCTTTTAAAAGAAGCCCGTTTAGAGCGGGACAATATCCTTAAAGAAGCCAAAGAAATTAAAGATCAGATCATCAATGATGCGAAAGATCTGGCTAAGACTGAAGGAACTAAATTGATCGAAAAGGCAAAAGACGAGATCACGAACCAAAAGCTTGCTGCTATGGCGGAGATCAAGAATCAGGTTTCAAGCTTGTCCCTGGCCATTGCAGAGAAAGTATTGCGCAAGCAACTGGAAGATCAGGATAAGCAACAGGCTCTTGTGAATGACCTGTTGAAAGAAGTAAAACTTAATTAAGTTGAGAATGGAGAGTTGAGAGTTGAGAATGGAAGGAGAACTTAACAATGGAAAGGTCTAACAACCAACAACTAACAACTAACAACTAAAACTATGTCAGAAATACAAGTTGCATCGCGTTACGCAAAATCTATCATTGACCTGGCTGTTGAGCAAAATGCTCTTGAACCGGTGAAGAAGGATATTGAGTTGTTTCTGAGAACATGCAGAGCAAATCCTTCCTTACAGGCAATTCTAAAGAATCCGATTATAAGTCTTGAAAAAAAGGTAAATATTCTGGATGGCTTGTTCGGTGATAAATTGCATAAAATGATTCTTTCATTTTTCCATATTGTAATCAGGAAGGGTCGTTCAGAAATTTTATATGTTACAGCTAAGGAATTTGTCAACCAGTACAACATCATTAGAAATGTGGTTAAGGCTACAGTAACCTCAGCTTCTCCATTGAGTAAAGAAAATATTGCTCAGATAGAAGAAGTGGTTAAGCAGGCAACAAAAGGTGAAGTAATTCTTTCCACTCAGGTTGATCCTGATTTGATTGGAGGTTTTATTCTGAAGGTTGGCGATAAGCAGTTTGATACCAGTTTATCCAGTAAGCTGAATAAGCTGAAAAAGGAATTTGAAAATAACTAAATAACCCCAAATCCTTAAATGGGCTATTGATTGCTTCCTTTTGGGGGAAGGGGGTGTAAGATTTACAATATAAATAAAATACTACTATGGTAGAGGTAAGACCAGATGAAGTTTCGGCTATTTTAAGACAACAACTGTCAGGCTTTAAGTCGGAGGCTGAACTCGAAGAGGTTGGCACCGTTTTACAGGTGGGTGATGGTATCGCACGTGTTTACGGTTTAACGAAAGTTCAATCAGGAGAGCTGGTTGAATTTGATAGCGGATTGCAGGGTATCGTATTAAACCTTGAAGAAGATAACGTGGGTGTCGTTTTATTGGGTGCCTTTGATGAGATCAAAGAAGGTGCTACTGTAAAACGTACCAACAAAATTGCTTCCATCAAAGTTGGTGAAGGAATGCTTGGCCGTGTTGTTAATACGCTAGGTCAGCCAATTGATGGTAAAGGACCAATTCTGGGCGAAACTTATGAGATGCCTTTGGAGCGTAAAGCACCGGGTGTAATTTACCGTCAGCCGGTTACTGAGCCCTTACAAACTGGTATCAAAGCGATTGATGCAATGATTCCAATTGGTCGCGGACAGCGTGAGCTTGTTATTGGCGATCGTCAAACCGGAAAAACTGCGGTTTGTATTGATACCATCATCAATCAAAAAGAATTTTATGAAGCAGGTAAGCCTGTGTTCTGTATATATGTGGCAATCGGTCAGAAAAATTCTACTGTTGCCCAGATATTGAAAGTATTGGAAGAAAATGGCGCATTGCCATATTCAGTGATTGTTGCGGCTTCTGCTGCTGATCCTGCTCCAATGCAGTTCTACGCTCCTTTCGCCGGTGCTGCAATTGGTGAGTTCTTCCGTGATACTGGCAGACCGGCATTGATCGTTTATGATGATCTTTCAAAACAAGCTGTTTCTTATCGTGAGGTTTCTCTATTATTGCGTCGTCCTCCGGGCCGTGAGGCTTATCCTGGTGATGTATTCTACCTGCACAGCCGTTTACTTGAGCGTGCAGCAAAGATCAACCAGAACGACTCTATTGCACAGTCAATGAATGATCTTCCTGAGTCAATAAAGCATATCGTTAAAGGTGGTGGTTCATTAACTGCTTTACCGATCATTGAAACTCAGGCAGGTGACGTTTCTGCATACATTCCAACCAACGTAATTTCGATTACAGATGGTCAGATTTTCCTTGAGTCCAACTTATTCAATGCGGGTGTTCGTCCGGCTATCAACGTAGGTATTTCGGTATCACGTGTAGGTGGTAATGCGCAGATCAAATCGATGAAGAAAGTTGCGGGTACCTTGAAACTTGACCAGGCACAGTACCGTGAATTAGAGGCTTTCTCAAAATTTGGTTCTGATCTTGATGCGGCAACAAAATCAGTATTGGATAAAGGTGCTCGTAACGTGGAATTGTTAAAGCAGGCACAGTTCTCTCCTGAGACTGTTGAAAAGCAGGTTGCAATTCTTTACATAGGCACCAAAAACCTGATGAGAAATGTTCCGGTTAATAAGGTGAAAGCTTTTGAAGCGGAATTTATCCAGCAATTGGAACAACGTCATCCAGAAGCTTTACAGGGTTTAAAAGCCGGTAAACTTGATGATGCTATTACAGGTGCTCTGGAAACAGTGGCGAAAGAGCTAAGTGATAAATATTAAAAGATATTAGTATTGAGTATTTAGTATTGAGAAACACACATCTCAATACTAAATACTCAATACTTTGTACTCCTTAAAATGGCTAATTTAAAAGAAGTAAGAAATCGTATAGCATCTGTCAGCTCGACTCAGCAGATAACCAAGGCCATGAAAATGGTTTCGGCAGCAAAGTTGAAACGGGCAACGAGTGCTATTATTCAGCTGCGTCCTTATGCAAATAAGATGAAACACATTTTGTCTAATCTTTCTGCCAGCATGGACGGTTCCAATTCTCCTTATACTCAGGAGCGTGAGCCGAATAAAGTATTGATTATCAGTATTTCATCTAATCGGGGTCTTGCTGGAGCATTCAATATGAATGTGATCAAGACAAGCAATAACTTAATCGCAGAAAAATATTCGGATCAACTCCGTAAAGGCAATGTCCATATTGTTGCCATTGGTAAAAAGGTTCAGGATTTTTTTGAGAAGAGAAAATATAAGGTCGTAGGGAATAATAATGAATTATATAGTGATCTGAGTTTCGAAAATACCTCTAAAATTACTGAATCGGTAATGGCTGCTTTTGCGAAAGGCGAATACGATAGAGTTGAACTGGTTTATAACCAGTTCAGAAATGCTGCAGTTCAAATTCTTACAACTGAGCAATTATTGCCTGTTCCAAAATCTGATAATCTAACAGCCAATGCAACCCAGGTTGACTATATTCTCGAGCCTTCTCAGGAGGAAATTGTTGAACAACTGATCCCTAAATCAATCAAGACACAGGTTTATAAAGCTGTTCTCGACTCCCATGCTTCTGAGCACGGGGCACGTATGACAGCGATGGATAAGGCTACAGAAAACGCAGGCGATTTATTGAAGGCATTAAAACTTTCTTATAATCAGGCCAGACAAGCAGCTATTACAACTGAATTGACAGAGATCGTAAGTGGTGCAGCAGCTTTATCTAATGGTTAATATTTTTGGATTCAGTTTTGAACTGTAAAATAGATTTGTAAATTTATACATTCTCAATAAAAGGAAATGCAAGACACATCAAACAACAATAACGCTACCGTTGAAGCTAACAACACCTCGCATTATACCACGATTACCATAGGTATAGTAATCGGTCTTATCGGTATTTTTTTACGTTTTACCGGTTCATGGCCTATGATCGACATCGTGTCGAACATTATTTGGGTTGTTGGAATTGTAATCTGCTTAAGATCAGTTTTAAAAATATTAAAATAAACTTGTTTTAAGGTGAAGGGCTCATATCCAAGCGGTTATGGGCCTTTTTTTGTTTTAGTTCCATTATTTTTCAAATTCGAATTTTCCTCCCGATTAATGTACATAAAATCATTTTTCACACCAATTTGATGACGGATATTCATAAGCCTGCAAGTGTGCTTTCCGGTAAAGGAAGTTATTATCGGAATTAGAATCGGTAAAAGTAAAAAACTATATTGTATAAAAACGTGAGTTTATAAACCGAAAAATATGAGTAGTTTAATTTTTAAGATATCTAAATTAATTTGTCTGGTAGTTTTACTAACAGGTCAAAATTTATTCTCACAAGAAAAAATAAAAGCCGATTTAAAAATTATTAATTTTTTGGGTAGAACTCCATATAAAACTGAAGGGAACACCATAACAGATAATCTTTTAAGAATTCTATATTTTCGGCCGCAGCCCGAAAATAATCCCAAAATTGGTTTCCTGGATACAAAAGGTGAAGTAAAAATTATGCCTATTTATAATATGGCTTCTGATTTCTATAATGGGTATGCAAATATTATAAGAGATTCAATTTATGGCTATATCGATAAAAAAGGAATTGAGTTTTTATTTAAACAATATCAGGAAACTTACTTTTACTATGGTAATACAGGAATTGCAAAAAAAGATGACAAATTTGGTTTAATTGATAGAATAGGAAATCAATTAACCGATTTTAAATATAATATGATTTATTTTTTTGGATTCAATCATTTCACCGGAGTACTTTCTAAGGATAGTAATCAGCTTTTGGATAATAGTGGTAGAATAATATTTAACAAAAATTTAGAGTATTACATAAAGTCAAATTATTTTGAAAAGGACTCTTTATTGGTTTACGAAAAAAATATAGGTAATAAGAAGCTTCAAGGACTTGTTGGATTGGACAACAAAGTTGTTACTGACCCAATCTATGATGACATTTATTTTATTGAAGACAAAGAATTCTTCCTGATTAAAAAGAACAAAAAATTCGGGTTTATAAATAAAAAGGGAAAAGAAATTATACCATTTAAGTACAAACAATTATGGTTGGTTAGTGATGGTTTAATAAGATTTGTTCAATAATTTACAAAAAGTTGTGAACCACAAGCCCTAAATCCTACCGCTTCAGATTTTAAGACTTTTATTTTCCCATCACTCAGATTACGGATATGCTTTAACATGAGCAAGGCCAAAATGAGTCTGATTGGGTAAAATGTACTAATTATCAATTACAGTAATAGCAACCATAGTCAGTGCCTTTGAGTTAGACATAACGATTTTTTAAATTTTCGCCTTCTTTGTAATCTGTTGAAGTTTTTCATCGGTCTGTAATTTTCTTAAAGCCGATTCATAAGCTAACCAGTAAATCTCTTCGGTTTTTCTTACATCAAATACACTTGTTGCACCCATACCATGAGGCTCGATTATTACATCGCAATAATCTGCTTTTACAGCCATGTCAGAATTGATTGACATGATAATAGACCGCTCTACAAGTCTGCGATAGCTCTCAACTCTGTCAGCTTCTGGGAGGTGGTTACAGGATGAACCGATAATAAAGTCGCATTCTGATTTTATAGGCTCCACCGGGAAATTATTTAAAATACCACCATCTATATAAATTTTCCCACCAATGTGGATTGGCTTAAAAAAGACAGGTATGGCACTCGAAGCCAAAATTGGATTGATTAATTCTCCGGAACGGAAATAAGTTACTTTACACTCATTAAAATTTGTAGCTGTAATAACTGTGGGGATCTTAAGACCTTCAAATGAATCGTGCGGAAGATATTCCAGTAAAAGAGTTCTGATTTTATCCAGTGACATCAGTCCTTTGGCCCCGAAAGCTGGCCTGATGTATTTATAAAGATGGGTCTTCATAAAGATTTTAAGAACTTCTGCAGGTTCAATGCCCTGCGCGAAAAGTGCACCAACAATGGAACCTGCACTTGTTCCACTGATTCTGTCAAATTTAATCCCTGCTTCAGTAAGTGCCTGAAGAACACCTAAATGCGCTACACCACGTATTCCCCCTCCGGATAGTACCAGCCCTATTTTCATTTTATTATGCCATTAATCTCTTGGTTTGTATTTGGATCCTGCAAGAATTTTCTGCGAATCTTTCTCAAGCATTAGTTCTTGAAGACTAATATCCGGATTCTTCTGCATGTATTGTTTGACGATTTGCCAACCGGCCCATATCCCAAGTTTGGGAGCAGAAGAGGAATTGTCACCTATTCCAGGCGTAAATGGGGCCTCAGCAAGGTACTTCTGTATTTTCAGATAATCGCTTTCGAACAGAAGTTCATTATCCAGAAAATATGCCCAAATTCCAGATTCATAATCCTTGCACCACTGAAGCTGTTCAGTGGTATAACCTATTTTCAGTTCATCAGGAATTTCAGGTAGAACAGCGTCCATGAAATACAAGATTTTCCCATTGTAGATCATTTTTGAAATCAGATTTCGATCTGCATCATTTTCAGGGAACATCTCTTCACGGATAAAGGCCTCAATTACCCTGGGACTAATATTCTCAGGACTAAATCTTCTCGAAATGTATTGAGGAATGCTCTGTCTTAAAGCCGGATAGAAGCGTTCGCCATTCTTTCCCAGAAACATGTCGAGTCCAATTCCGATGTAATCATTACCAATGGGCGTCTGAATTGCAAATCCAGAAATAAAGCTGATGAGGCGTGGAAATTTCTGCCTGGGGTAATAGTAGCGGATATACTTAAACGCCTGTTCCACTTCGTGTTGCTGTTTATTCAAATCAGGGAATGTTTGGGTTACTGATGACTGAAGTTCGAGGTAATCCTCATTCCCAAGTATGATGCGAAGATTGGTATAATAGGCAGTGTCCTGAGTATATCCTGCACTGATCATCTTCTCCATATAATCATCGTAGAACCAGGTATATTTTTTTCTTAAGTCAGGAGCTTTTGCTGTTATGGAATCGGGATTTACACTGTTCAGTTCCTGATCAAATCTTTCGATAGGAATACTGAGTTCAATCTTGCTTATATCCGGCGACTTTTTATTATTGCAGGAAAGAGCTACAAGGCATATAAAAAAAAACAGGTAAATTTGAAGGTGTCTCATGGATATGGATTATCTGCTAAATTATAAAAATGCTCATGAAATTTTTACTTCCTGCTTCTTAAATAGGTCCTAAAATTCATAGCCTTTCATTTTAACGAATTACAGGATGAAGATTGCGCTTGCACAGCTAAATTACATTATTGGCGACTTTGAACATAATACACAGAAAATAATAAATACTATTCAGGATGCCCGTGAAAAGGGTGCTGATCTGGTAGTTTTTGCGGAGTTGTCTGTTTGTGGTTATTCACCACGGGATTTTCTAGAATTTTCTGAGTTTATAGAACTGTCTGAGCAATCAGCAAAGAAAATAGCTGCTGCCTGTACTGATATTGCCTGTATCCTGGGACTGCCAACTCCAAATCCAAAAATTGAGGGGAAGGATCTTTATAATTCTGCATGGTTCATTGAGAATACCGCAATAAAGGCAGTTGTACACAAGGCTCTTTTGCCAAATTATGATGTGTTTGATGAGTACCGTTATTTCGAGCCTTCTATAGACTTCGGCTGTGTAGATTTTATGGGACATAAAATTGCGTTGACCATCTGTGAAGACCTTTGGAATATCAATGATAATCCGATGTACACTATTTGCCCTATGGATCAACTGATCAAAGAAAAACCTGATCTGATGATAAATATTGCCGCTTCTCCTTTTGCCTATAATCATGATGAAGAAAGAGTGCGGATACTCGGAGATAATTGCCGGAAATATAAATTACCACTTTTTTATGTGAATCAGGTTGGAGCTCAGACTGAAATAATTTTCGATGGGGGTTCATTAGTTTTCGATAAGTCTGGTTTGCTTCTCGATGAAATGGCCTATTTTTCTGAAGACTTTAGGATATATGAGTTTGAAGATAAGAAGGTAAAAGGCCTCGATTCAAAGATCCATGACGCTCAGAATGATATTCATCAGGTTCATGATGCGCTGATTCTCGGAATTAGGGATTATTTCCAGAAATCAGGTTTCAGCAAAGCCATTCTCGGACTTTCAGGTGGGATAGATTCGGCCCTGGTATGTGCCCTGGCCGCAGAAGCACTTGGCTCTGAAAATGTGATGGCTGTGTTAATGCCCTCGGAGTTTTCTACCGACCATTCTGTGCAGGATGCTTTGGATCTGGTTAAGAATCTGGAGTGTAAACATGAAATCATACCGATCAGGGAAGCTGCCACAGCATTCGAAAATATGATGAAGCCGGTATTTAAAGATCTGCCTTTTAGTGTTGCTGAGGAAAATATTCAGGCAAGGAGCAGGGCAATTATTGTAATGGCGATGTCGAATAAGTTTGGCTATATCCTGCTCAATACTTCCAATAAGAGTGAATGTGCCGTAGGCTATGGTACCTTATATGGAGATATGGCTGGTGCTATTGGGGTGCTTGGGGATGTTTATAAAACACAAGTATATAAACTCTCAAATTATATAAACCGTGAGAGGGAGATAATCCCAGTGAATAGCATTACAAAACCACCTTCTGCTGAATTGCGTCCCGGACAGAAGGACTCAGATTCCCTGCCTGAATATGATATTCTTGATGCAATATTATTTCAATACATTGAACTTAAAAAAAGCTCCTCAGCAATAATCGAACAGGGATTTGATGAAACTCTGGTAAAAAAGGTGCTCCGAATGGTTAATCTTGCCGAATTTAAAAGAAACCAGGCTCCACCAATATTGAGGGTGTCTCCAAAAGCTTTTGGAATGGGGAGGAGGCTACCGATTGTAGGGAAATACCTTAGTTGATTGATAATTGAGAGTTGATAATTGAGAGTTGAAAGTGTCAATACTCCAGACTAAATAAAAAAACCTCCCGAAGGAGGTTTCCTTATTCGTATAAATACGGTTTACCTCTTATTAATTATTAGGTTTTACCTTTACACTATCACCATCTATTTTAACCTTGCCATCTTCATCTTTCAGCTTCATCTCGTCACCGTCAATTTTGACCTTAGTGCCATCTTCGTATTTGATTTTGATCTTGTCGCCATCACGTTTAATTTTTGTTTCATCAAGCATCCATTTACCATCTGCCTGCATAAGAGCATGATTCACAACCAAACCCGTTTGAAATAAAGTATCCCCCGCATTGTTGGTATAAAACTCTACCGGAACTCTTTCGATACTGTCTATAGCCCAGCCTGTTTGCGGATCCAAAATGATATAAACTGTCTTTCCGGTACTCAGATTTGTATAATTACCTGGTACGACTCTGGCTTCAGCCTCAGAATACTCAGACTCAGTAGTCATTGTTGTATCTCCAGCCGTATCATTTTTTTGGTTACTGTTACAACCTATAAATGCTGAACTTATAATCACAGCAAATAGTATTGATTTAATGTTTTTCATTTTTTTGTTTTTTTAGATTTATGTTAAGTAGATGTTGTAAACTGTTTTTTCTTTCTGAATTGATTGTTGGCAATCACGAGTGACAAAATTCTTCATCATTAACATTTGCTTGAACAACCGAATGTGATATTTAGTTTTTTTGTTTGGTGACAACCCCGTCTTCAATTTTTGTTTTTGAATCCCCGTCTTTGATCTTTACATCACCATCTTCATCAATTTTCTTTTTATAGTCGCCGTCCTTGATTTTTATATCGCCATCTCCTTCAACTTTGATTTTGTAATCACCATCTTTTATTTTATAGTCATCACCATCAACCTTTTTCTTGTAATCGTCATACTTGATCTTTATTTCTTCATCATCAATTTTAACCTTGGTTTCGTCCACATCATAATATCCACCCTCAGAAGCAATGAGCTTATCGTTCACAATGATCCCGGTTGTAAAAATGGTGTCCTTATTGCTATTGACATAGAGATAAACAGGTTTCTTTGTTACACTGTTGATAGCATACCCTGTTACCGGGTCGGCAATAACCATAATGGAATCGCCCGTATTAAGATCTACATAAGTTCCGGGTTCAACTTTGCCTCCATTGTTACAGGATGCGAGAGCCAGTAAGGATACTGCGCTCATTAATTTAATAGAAGTTTTCATAGTCATTTTTTGGTTAATAATGGGTTAACAATCAATCTGGTAAAAGTTTTAATTAATTTAAAACCTGGTATTTGAGGATTCAGACTGAAGTTTGAGAATGAAAAATATCTTATTTTCCATTCTCAGTTCCCATTATTAAAAATGACTATATCATCGTTGCACGCACACGTTCAAGCAGGGCTTTGGTTTTCAGAATACCTTCATATTCGCCCAATTGATCCCCCTCGTATTCAATCCCCACATAGCCTTTAAATCCTGAATCCTTAACTATTTTAAGCATTCTATTATAGTCAGTTTCAATGCAATTGCCTTGTGCATCAAAGTCCATAGATTTTGCACTTACAGCTTTAGCATAAGCCATCATCTCATAAGTACCTTTATATTTATCATATTCTTCAATGCATTTATTCTTACTATCACGAGTAAGGCAAAAATTATTAAAGTCAGGTAGTGTACCTACATTTTTCATGCCAACATTTTTCATTACGGTCGAAAGCCAATAGCCATCTGAACTGTATCCGCCATGATTTTCAACAATAACATTGATATTCTCTTTTACAGCATATTCACCTAAAAGTCCAAGTCCTTCAATAGCTGCCTTCTGTACATCGTCTGCACTTCCTACTCCATAAGCATTCACCCGAATAGAGCTACATCCAAGGTATTTAGCAGCTTCTACCCACTTTTTATGGTTATCTACGGCCTGATTGCGTTTAGTGGAATCCAGCTCTCCTAAGTTTCCTTCTCCATCACACATGATCAGATGATTCTTAACGCCATTGTCAGAACAGCGTTTTAGTAATTCGTTCAGGTATGTGGTATCTTTAGCTTTATCCTTGAAAAAGGTATTTACATATTCCACTGCACTGATACCAAATTCTTTTTTAGTAATCACCGGAAAATCCAGATTGTCTATTTTTTTACTACGAAGTGCTCTGTGCAATGACCATTGAGCAAGAGAGATCTCGAAGAATGAGTTTTTTATATCTGCTGCATTTGGATTATTACGCGAATGCATTTTCCCTGAACATGAATAAAATGCAGAGGGCAAAATTGCAATTCCAGCGAGGCCTGTGACCTGTTGTATGAATTTACGGCGATTGTTAGACATGGATCTTTTTTTAATACGTGAATTTTGAATTTACAATAAATAAAATTATCGTGAAAATTTAGGGGAGATAATATTTCAAGGCCCCTGACTGAAATCATATTTTAAATGCCCGGATAAATCATTTATCATAGAACCGTCAGATGCTTGTAACAAACCTGAAAATTGATTTTTTTTTATCACTAAATGTGTTCCTTTGTGCAGTGAATTGATACATTATAAAGGTTCTTGATCCTTATATAAAGCATGAACCTGAATAAGGTCTGGTTTTTAGTTTAGTTTTAGTTTAGTGAAATCCGTTCTGAAAAGGACGGATTTTTCTTTTGTAATTCTTCAGTCTTTTCGCTTTTTCAATAAAGCTATTATTAACATAAAGGCAAATATTCCGCTTCCTATTGATCCGCATCTTGCGATATAATCCCCAAATCTGACATAAAAACTTAGTTCCTCATTCAGATTAATATCCTGTTTAAGTGCTCCCTGAACCCACCATTTGCTGCGCTGGACAATATCCCCACGCTGGTTAATAAATGCTGAAATGCCAGTATTGGCCGACCTTGCTACCCATCTTCTGGTTTCAATAGCCCTTAGTTTGGCATAGTGCAGGTGCTGATCTTTGCCTGTGGTGTTTCCCCACCAGGCATCATTGGTAATGATCGCAATGAATTGCGCGTCTTTTTTAATATAATCGGCTACATATTCACCCCAGATTGATTCATAACAAATTACAGGAGCAGAACCGATTCCGCTTTGGGAATAAAATACTGAGGGCTCATCCTGCTTTCCATAGCTTCCTGTAGCTCCTCCAAATGCGGCAAATGCAGGTTTTAAAAAGGATAATGCGTTTGAAAAGGGGGTTTGTTCGACCCCCGGGACAAGTTTCGACTTATGATAAAATTGCAAAGTGCCTGAATTTTCTACAGCTACTGCAGCATTAAATACATCATAATAGATTCCGCTGTTACTGTTGTATCGGGCAGTGACTGTTTTAGCAGAATCATAGATGGCAAAACTTTCAATCCCGGAGATCAGATTGGAATTTTTGTACTTATTCAAAAAATTCTGAATTGTTTTAAAGTTTTCATCCTCTCTGAATTTTTTCTCTTCTACACCTTGCGAAATTGCAGTTTCCGGCCAAATGAAATATTCTGTATTAGTTTGCCCCATTGAATCCGAAAGATGAATCAAACGATTGATTTGTTCGGAAGGTGGCATGGTTCCGAATTTTTTATAGGGGTCGATATTGGGCTGCACTACAACAACATTGGCGGGATTTGACTTTTCAGTATGGTTGAAATACATGAATAATGAAATGACAATCGGGAGAATCACCAGAACTGATATGGGTACGATTAGTCGGGTTCTGTTCAGGTTTAGCCTACCTGCCTTTAGGGCCAGCCAGATCTCAAAAAATAAAATATTGGAAAGAAGTACCCAAAGCGTGCCACCGTAAATACCGGTGTATTCATACCATTGTACCAGCTGATGAGAAGTAGCGAAACCATTTCCAAGGTTCATCCATGGGAATGCAAGATCCCAGCTTTGATGCAGGTATTCATAACCAATCCAGAAGCAGATGAGTCCGGTATAAGCCCAGACTTTTGAAGTGATTAGTCTCAGCCGATAATATAACCAGAATGCAAGAGTCATTAAAAATGCTCCCAAACCAAAAGGAATCAGGGAAATAATGGCCGCCACCCAGGTAGGCATTGCCGAATCCAGAGAATTATAAACCCAGTAAATACTCGCGGTATTCCATGTAAAAAAGCAAAGAAAGGCAGTCTGGAATATTATTTTTCCCCTTTTCTTCGCCTGTGTCTGGATGATATTTTCAGTTGCAAGTAATACAGGGACCAGAGCAAATAAGAGAAATAGTGAGGTAAAGGGAATTGGTGGCCAGGCAAACCACAATAAGAAGGCACTTAAAAGTGCAAGCTGATAATTTCTTCTCATCAAAGTCTGGCTAAGATTTCGGCTTTTTTATTTTCATATTCTTCCTGACTGATGAGCTGTTTTTCATACAGCATTTTTAATTTCTGTAGTTTTTGGGTAAGCTCATCTTCCGGTTCTGCGACCTGCAGCTCTGGATTTGCCGGAGTATTCTGATCCTCAATTTCAATGTATGATGCGTAATCATCTCCAATATTCTCATTTTGCAACACGTTGATTTTCTCATCAAATCCAGGCAGAGTCTTTAACTTTTCTAATTGCTCATTACAGAACTGATAGAGTTTACGAGCCTGAACTTTTGGAATGAAATCTATTGCAATGTTTTCACCTCTCTGCGGGATGGTAATAAACTTTGATCCAAAGAACTCTTCCTTAAAAGAAACCTCTTTAACTTCAGCCCATGGGAAAGTTTTATAAGCCGTAGTAAGCCCCAGATTTTCAGGTATACAAAATACAATACGTTTGTTGGTTACTGCGATACAATCTGGAATCAGAGTTACTGCAGGTCTTTTTTGTATAGCCAGATAAATAACGGCTTCACCTGAGGTGAGCATATCCCTCAATTTTCCCAAAACTTTTTCTGCAGTTCTGGGATCCTGATCATCTGTTAAATATTGTTCAATCAACATAGTATTGTTTTTTAAGATATAAATTTTATTTGCCTGCAACACAAATAACGATTTCACCCTTTAAGGTATGCGTTTCAAAATATATTTTAATTTCCTCAAGATTGCCTCTTACGGTCTCTTCAAATAGCTTAGTCAATTCTCTTGAAACTGATGCCTGACGCTCCGGTCCAAAGTATTGTGCGAATTCTTCGAGTGTTTTTAAAAGTCGGTGCGGCGATTCGTAAAATATCATCGTCCGGCTTTCGTTTACCAGTTCTTTCATCCGTGTTTGCCGGCCTTTCTTAACTGGCAGGAAGCCTTCAAAAGTAAAGCGATCGGCAGCCAGACCTGAATTAACCAGGGCAGGAACAAATGCAGTAGCACCCGGCAGACATTCAATAGGCAGATCATTACGGATGGCTTCACGAACCAGCAGAAATCCGGGATCAGAGATTGCCGGTGTACCTGCATCAGAAATTAATGCGATTTGTTTACCCTCTTTAAGGAAGCGAATCACCTCAGTTACCGACTTATGCTCATTATGCTGATGGTGTGAAAATAATTTCTTGTCTATCCCGAAATGCTTTAACAGAGGTGCGCTGGTGCGGGTATCTTCTGCAAGGATCAGATCAACTTCCTTCAGTATGCGAACTGCCCGGAAGCTCATGTCCTCCAGATTGCCGATCGGCGTAGGTACAAGATAAAGTTTGCCGCTCATTTTTTCTATTCTTATTCAGGTATTCATTCAGGAAAAACTCCAAAATCAAAGCCCAAACTCCAAACTGTTTATATCTTTGTCTAAAATTATAAAAGATGCTGCAAGTTAGTTATATCCGCGAAAATAGGGAGGAAGTTTTAAATCGTTTATCTGTCAGGAATTTTAAAAATCCTGAACTGGTTGATCAGATCATAAAGCTTGATGATGACCGCCGTCAGACTCAAACCCTTTTGGATTCTATTGCTGCAGAAGCTAATGCTGCTGCCAAAAAGGTTGGCGAACTGATGCGTCAGGGTTTAAAAGAAGAAGCTGAAGCAATAAAAACACAGACTACAGCATTGAAAGAACAAACACGAACCCTAGGAGATAAACTTTCTGCGATTGAAATCCTCTTGCAGGCTGAGTTGGTGCTTTTGCCTAATTTGCCGCATCAATCTGTACCCAAGGGCTTTGGAGCCGATGATAATCAGGTAGCATCTGAGCATGGAGTGATTCCACAGCTTTTGCCGGGTGCCTTACCCCATTGGGAGCTCGCTGCAAAATATGACATCATAGATTTTGAGCTGGGAAACAAAATTGCCGGTGCCGGTTTTCCTGTTTATAAGGGTAAAGGAGCTAAACTACAACGTGCATTGATCAATTTCTTTCTTGATAATGCAGGTGTAGCAGGTTACCGTGAGATGCAACCGCCAATTGTTGTGAATGAGGCCTCAGGTTTTGGTACCGGACAACTTCCTGATAAAGAAGGTCAGATGTATCATATTACCGGCGATAATCTTTATCTGATTCCTACTGCCGAAGTTCCGGTAACCAATTTATACCGTGATGTAATTCTGAAAGAGGAAGAATTGCCCATAAAAAATTGCGCCTACACCCCATGTTTCCGTCGTGAAGCAGGATCTTATGGAGCTCATGTTCGCGGTTTAAACCGTCTTCATCAGTTCGATAAAGTTGAGATTGTACAGGTTGTGCATCCGGATCACTCTTATGATGTTTTGGAAGATATGAGCAATTATGTTCAATCCTTATTGCAAAAACTTGAATTGCCATACCGTGTACTTAGTTTATGCGGCGGAGATATGGGCTTCACTTCTGCAAAAACATATGATATGGAAGTATGGTGTGCTGCCCAGGCACGCTGGCTCGAAGTTTCTTCAGTATCCAATTTCGAAACTTACCAGAGTAACCGTCTTAAATTGCGTTTTAAGAGCGGCGATGGCAAGCCTCAGCTCGCTCATACCTTAAATGGTAGTGCACTGGCATTGCCGCGTATTGTGGCTTCATTACTGGAAAATAATCAGGATGAGAAGGGTATAAAAATTCCGGCTGCATTGGTGCCTTATACAGGTTTTGACTATATCAATTAAACAGATAGCAGGGGATAAGGTGGCTGGTGATAACACCAACCACATGGAAATCCACAATAATTTAATTTTGGAAAGCAATACCTGTGTGTTATAGGCTGGTTCAGCCCTTTCCTACGGAGTATTTCCGGCAAGAAATCGCGTTCCATTTCAAATTACGAATAGCCGGAAGATACCTCCTCCGGCAAGGTTTATTTTAGCCGGGTCTGTTTTTCATCGGGACGGACTGCCCGGCAAGAGGACCATATGCCTTTTTAAATTAAACCCGGGTGGCAGCTGTAGCTTTTTTGCAATACGGATTTTCATGGTATATACTAAATTGCTGCAAAAAACTACGGCAGAACACGGGACTGGCAGGACCGAAGAGAGACAGACTTTGCTTTCTAAAACAATAGAAAATTAGTCAAATTTAATACTAATTGGGAAAATTCTGTCCCTCGCTGGCGCACGCGTTCCGCGTGTGCCCATCTATCAATAGCCACTTACGAGTTTGCAGTATTTATTACGAGTTTAAAATCATGCGCCACAGGCGCGCGTTCAATGTCATTAAGATAAGGAACTCTGTCATTCAGAGCGTAGCGTAGAATCTAATTCAGACTTCAAAAACAGGTACTACAATCCTCGACATGACATGTAGCAATGGGAATAAAGGCTTAAATAATGACATTGCGTGTGCGCTAACTAAAGAGTTTATACAGTCCCAGGCAAGCTTTTGTATCGAATCCGCGTTAATTTAAAACAGATTTATTACCAGTTCCAGGATTTTCCACATCAGCCAGACAAAAATCAGAATAAATATTATAAGGAAAATTGCGATCCAAAGTAGCGTGCCCTTACCACTACCCTGATGCTTGCCTTCTTCGTAATATTCTTTCAGAAGTCGAATATTTCTGGAGTTTGATTTATAAGCAAAGTCAAATATTTGTCCGATTATTGGGATGGCACCGATTATTGAATCCAGAATCACATTCATAAGCATTAGGATAAGGACTTTCCTGCTCAGGCCATGCCTTGCCATGGTAAGTATCAGTACAATTGAAACTAAAAATCCCGAAATGTCCCCCAATACCGGGATTAAATTCATCAGCGGGTCGATGCCAAATCTGAAATTTGTCCCCGGAATTCGAAATTTTTCATCCATCAGGTAAGAAACACGTTCTGCCCAGCTCAATTTTGGACTCAGCTTTTTTTGCATAAAAAATTGTTTAGTTTATTTTTCCAGATACTTACCCAAATTAATGCCATTTTCATCAATGTGGATAAGTTTTTGAACCAAAATCTTATTTGGTATCTGGTTTTAATTTTTTATCTTGTGGACAAATTGGCTTATTTATGAATATCAAGAAAATACTGATAGCAAACAGGGGAGAGATTGCAATCAGAATTAGTCGTGCCTGTAATGAATTGAATATACGGACCGCGGCTATTTACACTTACGAAGATCGTTATTCCCTTCATCGTTACAAAGCGGATGAAGCATATCAAATTGGAGAAGATAACGATCCATTAAAACCTTATCTTGATATTCAGGCCATTATTGAGATGGCTAAATACTGTAAAGCTGATGCTATTCACCCCGGATATGGCTTTTTATCAGAAAATCCTGAGTTTGCCTTACAGTGTGCTGAAAATGGAATTATTTTTATCGGGCCGAGGCCGGATGTGATGATTGCCCTGGGCGATAAAATTACTGCAAAAACTGTTGCTAAGAATGCTCAAATCCCCATCATTGAAAGTAATGAACCAGACCTGATCAGCCTGGAAATTGCTCTTTCAGAGGCTCATCGTATTGGATTTCCGATGATTTTAAAGGCTGCTTCCGGTGGTGGTGGACGGGGAATGCGGGTTGTAAGAACTGAAGAGGAACTTAAAAAAGCATTTCCGGAAGCCAAAAGTGAGGCTAAAAATGCCTTTGGTGATGATACTGTTTTCCTTGAGAAATTCATAGAGCGCCCCCGTCACATAGAAGTTCAGATTGTTGCTGATAATCATCAACATGTGATGCACTTATATGAGCGTGATTGTTCTGTTCAAAGACGTTTTCAGAAGGTTGTCGAAGTAGCACCTTCTTTGAATTTAAAAGATGAAACCCGTGAGAAATTATATCACTATGCCCTAAGCATCGCGCAAGCTGTTAATTATAATAATGTTGGAACAGTTGAATTCCTTGTCGATTCGGATGAACGAATCTATTTTATCGAGGTAAATCCCAGGATACAGGTAGAACATACTGTTACAGAAATGATTACCGGGATAGATCTGATTAAAACTCAGATATACATTGCCGATGGTTATAAACTTTCTGACCCTGAAATCGGACTCCCGGATCAAGAGCATGTCATGAAGAATGGTTTTGCAATGCAATGCCGTATCACAACCGAAGATCCATCAAACGGATTTAAGCCTGATTATGGAACATTGATTACCTACCGAAATGCAACCGGTTTTGGGGTGCGCCTTGATGAGGGAAGTACTTATCCGGGTATGAAGATCAGTCCGTTTTTTGATTCTATGCTAGTTAAAGTCAGTACACAGGGGGCTACATTAATTGATGCAGCGCGTAAAATGAACCGAGCATTGCGCGAGTTCAGGATCAGGGGTGTTAAAAATAATATTCAGTTCCTTGAAAATCTGATCAACCATCCCGTTTTTGTTGAAGGAAAAGCTACTGTTAATTTCATACAGGAATATCCAGAGTTGTTTGCCATTACAACAGGGCTTGACCGGGGAACACGAGTTCTGTCCTTTCTTGGTGATATTTCATTGAACGGCAATCCCGATGTAAAGAATTTTGATCCGACGATACGTCTTGAAAAGCCACCTATCCCTGAGTTTGATCATATGGCACCCTATCCAAAGGGCACCAAAGATATGCTGACTGAATTGGGAGCTGAAGGATTTTGTTCCTGGCTGAAGAGCGAAAAGAAAATTTATTATACCGACACCACCTTCCGTGATGGCCATCAATCATTACTGGCTACGCGCATGCGTACCTATGATATGCTGAAGGTTGCCGAGGCTTATGCCAAAGATCATCCGCAAACCTTTAGTATGGAGGCCTGGGGCGGTGCTACTTTTGATGTTTGTCTGAGGTTCCTACACGAAGATCCCTGGATCAGACTACAAAAGTTGAGGGCTGCAATGCCTAATATCCTGATTCAGATGCTAATCAGGGGATGTAATGGTGTAGGTTATTCGGCCTATCCCGATAATCTTGTGGAATCATTTGTCCAGAAAAGCTGGGAGAATGGGGTTGATGTATTCCGGATTTTCGATTCCCTGAACTGGATGGAAAATGTTGCTCCATGTATTGATATGGTGCGCAAGACCGGTGGAATTGCCGAAGGTGCATTATGTTATACCGGAGATATTCTGGATCCAAAACGAACCAAGTACAACCTTGATTATTATTTACGCCTTGCCAAAGATCTTGAAAATGCGGGATCACATATTTTAGGGGTTAAAGACATGTCGGGTTTACTTAAACCGTACGCAGCGAAAATATTAATTGAGGCATTAAAGGATACGGTAAAAATTCCAATTCACCTGCATACCCACGATACTTCCTCATTGCAGTCGGCAACTTATATGCAGGCCATTGATGCAGGGGTAGATGTGGTTGATTGTGCTTTGGGAGCATTATCGGGCATGACTTCCCAGCCTAATTTCAATTCCATTGTAGAAATGATGCGTTTCCATGAGCGTGAAAATCCTTACAATATTAAATCGTTGAACCAGTTCAGCAATTACTGGGAGAGTGTTCGCGACTATTACCATCCATTTGAATCCGGGATGAAATCCAGCTCTGCTGAAGTATTCCAGCATGAAATTCCTGGTGGTCAATATTCCAATCTTAAGCCTCAGGCAATTGCCCTGGGTTTGGGAGATAAATTTGAAGAGATCAAAGAGCGTTATGCAGATGTGAACGAGATGTTTGGAGATATTGTTAAGGTAACGCCAAGCTCAAAAGTTGTTGGTGATCTTGCTCAGTATATGGTTGCGAACAATATCAGTAAGGAAGATATATTTACCAGGGGTGATCATATCTCTTTTCCTGAATCTGTTGTGTCTTATTTTATGGGAGAACTCGGACAGCCGGAAGGCGGGTTCCCTCTGGAGCTCCAGCGGATCGTTCTTAAAGGCAAAGTACCTCTGACCGATCGTGCTGGAAAACACATCCCTGCTCTGGATCTTGATCAGGATTTTAAGGATTTTAAGAAAAAATTCGGTGATGATTTTCCCTACACTACCTATCTTTCTTATAAGTTCTATCCTAAAGTAACCGAAGATTACCTGCTCATGTTCAGGAAATACGGTGATGTTGATGTAGTTCCGACCAAATATTTCCTATATGGTATGAAGCCGGGTGAGGAAACTACTGTGCAAATTGCTCCGGGTAAAACCCTGCTCGTCAGGCTGCAGTCTATTGGTCCTGCCGATGATAAAGGAATGCGAACAGCCTTCTTTAAATTAAATGGTCAGACAAGGAATATTGAAGTCCAGGATAGGTCGATTAAGGTGATTCGTCAGGAGAACAGAAAGGCTGAAAAGGAAAATGAGCATCATGTAGCTTCACCTTTGCAGGGGATGCTTTCCAAAGTTTTTGTTAAAAAAGGGGATGAAGTGAAGAAAAATCAGCCTTTGTTTATGGTCGAAGCGATGAAAATGGAAACCAATATTGCCGCAAATAGTGATGGTACTGTTAGAGATATTATTTTAACCCCCGGTACATTGGTTAATACGGATGATTTGGTGCTGGAGATGGCAGCCAAGTAGATGTGAGATTTGAGATTTGAGATGTGAGATGTGAGATGTGAGATTTGAGATGTGAGATGAGGTTCCTCCTGCGTTTGGATGACAAGGAGTTGTTAATTGATACCCGATAGCTACCGGGTGGAGAGATTACTAATTTGACAGTTAGCAATATATTACTAACAACTAACAACCAACCAACTAACCAACTACCTATCCCATTTTCTTCCCAACAATCTGGTTCAGACTTTCAAATACCAGTTTTCCCATGGTATCACAAGTTTTGAAAGCCGGGTTTTTATGATAGGAAGCAAGTTCTTTGCCTAGCTGTACTACTTTTTCTTCGGGTGCTATGGAATCAGTATTCATTACTTTGAACAGATCCTGCAGACGGTAATATCCGGAGCGGAAGCGGTTGGCGATCAGACTTCTTTCTTCTTCCTGATACTGCCGCATGGTAGTGAGATCCATATGCTGCATCCCAAGCTGAACCAGGGCCAGATTTTCCTTAAAATAATGTGGAAGGTACATTTTTAGCCTTCCTTCATAGGATTGCTGATCAAAATCGATTGCCCTGAAACGGTATTGATTGCCTTCAATATCAGGTGTGATATCAACGACGAAATTATAAGAACGCATATCTCCCAATAACCTTACAAAACAGCGTTCATTGAATTTAACGAACTCCTTACAAATACGGATCTGATTAAATTTTGATGTGTGAAGGCTTCTCTTGATGAACTCATCACCTGGAAGTCCGGGAATATGCTCTTCAATAAGTGTATTCCCATTCGTCATATAAATTATCCGGTTAGGAGATAAAATATGCTCCAATTCAAGTCCGTAGACACGTGATGCATCCCCAACCTTGATATAGAAATGGTCATAGTTATCATTCAGACGGTTGATGATCCGCACCCTGAAAGGCCTTGTATTGGCGAAGGTGCAGTAATCGATACGGGCTACTGAAAGGTGCTCCATCACTGCGGTATCACCATCTGTATTCATCAGGGCATAGATATAGGTGAGATTCGGGAATAATTCCTTCATCTCACTTTCATCGTAATAAACTGTATACCAGAGTGTATCGCGCCCTTCCTTATCCCGAAGAGGGGTTTTCAGATTGAAGCGAAGCAGATCAGTATATTGAACCGGGAGTTTTACCTCACGGTCGTATTTGATCAGGTAATCACGTAGCCCAGCCCTGATCGGGTAAAGTGTTTTTTTCTTTGAGGGAACAATGCCACGGGGCTCCTTTTGAACGTGCATTTTTTTGGTTGGTTGGTTGTTGGTTGGTTAGTTGTTGGTGATGTATTACTAAATTGTCAAATTAATAGTTCATTACCAAATCCCTGTTATCACTGCCTGCCGGCAGCCAAGTCCGACGCAGGAGGGACCCAGTTCACTCTCAATTCTCAACTCTCCACTCTCAATTAAATTTCTACTTGATCTCAAACACCGCCCTCATCTGGTAATTCAGTTTGATCTTTTTGAAATCAATATCGGGCATGGCGGCTTCAGTTGAAGCCATAGCATCAGATTTCATCATCATGTTTGCACGATACATTGGCTGAGGATAATATTCATTATTGATTTCCTGGATATCCATTGCTCCACCCAAGGTTCCTCCAATTGAAGAAATCAGATAATCCGCTTTGTTTTTTGCAGCCTGCAGTGCTTTTATTTTCAGTTCTTTTTTTAGCACTTCAATTTTAGAATAATCATAGCTCTCAATATTGCTGTACTCTATTCCTTTAGGATCTACAGCACTCATGATTTCATTGAATTTGGTCAGATCGGTCACTTTAATACGGTATTGCTTACGGGCCAAAAAATCAGGTGCTTTTTTCTTTTCCCACCAGTTATTATAGCTGGAAATATTGTTGATCGTAAAATTTTCCTGAGGAATGCCTGCTTTCAGGACCGCCGACTGTAACTGGCGTTCAAGCTCTTCGATCTCCACTTTTTTCTTATTATTCGAATCCCTGAAATATTCTTTCAATGACATACCAATATAAATAATATCCGGTGTTACTTCAGCTTCTGCTGATCCGTTTACTTCAATTTTTCTTCGTGTGTCTATATTTTGGGAATAGGCACTTAAGCTGAATACGCTTAAGAGGGCAATGGCTAGTATATTTTTCATATTTCTTTATTTAATAAATCTATATGTATAGGATGAAAATTTCGTGCCAAATCCATAATTAGAGTTGAGAATTGAGAGTTGAGAGTTGAGAATGGGTTTAGTATTCAGCTAAAAATACGTTTTAACAATAAAAAAGGGCTTTTCAGGCCTCAAATTATTCTTCAATACTTTCATTATGTGGGAAGACTTCTTCTTCCTTTTCTTCTTTGAAATATCTTTTCTGGTAGATAAGAATTAGAATTACACCAATAGAAATAGCCGAGTCGGCTAAATTGAAAACCGGACGGAAGAAAATAAATTCTTCACCGGCCCAGAATGGGAACCATTGCGGATAGATTCCCTGCAGGATCGGGATATAAAACATATCAACCACTTTTCCATGAAAAAGGCTGGAATAGCCTCCTTCAGGAGGGAAAAGTATAGATGGCTCATAATAAGAACTTTCATTAAAAAGGATACCATAGAATGTAGAATCAATGATATTTCCCAATGCGCCGGCAAATATCAGCGCCAGATTCATAATCAGTCCACGATGATATTTCTTCTTGATTAAATGAACAAGCCCATAACCAATCCCACAAACGGCTACAATTCGAAATAAGGACAAAGCAAGTTTTCCTGCTTCACCACCGAACTCTATGCCGAATGCCATTCCATTGTTTTCGGTGAAATGAATAATAGCCCAGTTTCCAAATATTTTGTACTCCTGTCCAAGGGACATGTTAAGCTTAATCCAGAATTTTAAGGCCTGGTCGGCTATAAGGATAAGAAAAATTGCAACAAATGGCTTGGTAAAAGCTTTCATTTATGCTTGTTTCAATTTAGCTTCCATGCTTAAGGTAGCATGCGGAACTGCACGTAAACGTTCTTTAGGGATTAGTTTGCCGGTTTCTCTGCAAATACCATAAGTTTTATTTTCAATACGTACCAATGCGCTTTCGAGGTTATCAATGAACTTTCTCTGGCGCGCCGCTAACTGATTGATTGATTCTTTTTCAAGGGTTGCCGAACCATCTTCAAGAGTTTTATAGGTTCCTGCAGTATCATCAGTCCCATTCATATTAGGATTGCTTAGCGATTGGGTTAAGGCAGCTAATTCTTCTTTTGAGCTACGTAGCTTCTCAATAATGAGATCTTTAAATTCCTGTAATTCTGTATCGGAATATCTAGTTTTTTCGTGCTTATCCATTTCTATCCTTTATTTATTTGTATTATTAAATTTTTATCATCTATACTCACCGTTTCACCCGAATCAAGATCTGCCACAAGCTCCAATGAGTCAGCCAGAATTTCCGCGCAAATATAGGTTAAATTATTTTTCAGGGCTTCCGAAATATACAGATCGTCTTTTACCCGCACTCTGATCTTATCTGTCACCTCAAAACCAAGCTCTTTTCTGAGATTCTGGATGCGGTTGACCAATTCTCTTGAAATTCCTTCCTGCTTCAATTCTTCGGTAAGTGTTACATCCAAAGCAACCGTTAAGCTTCCAAGGTTTGCAACCTGCCATCCCGGAACATCTTCGGCAAGGACTTCTGCATCAGCAAGATCCACAACATATGAAGTTCCAGGAATAGCAATATAGCCTTCGTTTTCAAGGCGACTGATATCCTGTTGCGACATGTTGTTCAATGCTTCTGCAACAAGTTTCATATCCTTACCAACTTTCGGGCCTAAAGCTTTAAAATTTGGTTTTATTTTTTTACTGATGATTCCGGAGGTATCTGTAATGTATTCAATACTCTTCAGGTTTGTTTCAGAAAGGATAAGATCTTTTACCTTCTCAACCTTTGCCTTAAAACTTTTGTCCAATACCGGGATCATCGCTTTGCTCAAGGGTTGCCGTACATTGATACTTACCTTTTTACGAAGTGAGAGTATCAGGGAGGAAATATTTTGAGCCAATGCCATGCGTTCCTCTAAATCCTTGTCTACCAGGGCTTTATTATAAACCGGAAAGTCAGAAAGGTGAACTGAAATGACCTCTTCCTTACCGGTTGCTTTGTTCAGGTCAATAAATAAGCGATCGCTAAAGAATGGTGCAACAGGTGACATTAATTTCGAAATTGTACTCAAACAGGTATAAAGTGTCTGGTATGCCGAGATCTTGTCTTCGGTATATTCACCTTTCCAGAATCGACGGCGGCATAAACGCACATACCAATTACTCAGATGTTCATCTACAAAATTTTGAATCGCCCTTGTAGCACGTGTTGGTTCAAAATCTGCATAATAATTGTCCACTTCAAGACACAGGGAATTCAACAAGGAAATAATCCAGCGGTCAATCTCAGGACGTACTTTAATATCATCTTCTTCATAGTTGAAGCCATCTATATTGGCATACAATGCAAAAAATGCATAAGTATTGTGTAAGGTTCCGAAAAATTTACGGCGAACTTCATCTATTCCTTCAATATTGAATTTCAGGTTGTCCCACGGCGATGCATTGCTAATCATATACCATCTGGTAGGATCTGCACCATATTTTTCAATGGTTTCAAATGGATCAGCGGCATTCCCAAGACGTTTGGACATTTTATTGCCATTCTTGTCGAGCACAAGGCCATTTGATACCACGTTTTTGAACGAAATGCTATCATGCAGCATAACCCCAATGGCATGCAGGGTGAAGAACCAACCACGGGTTTGATCAACACCTTCAGCGATGAAATCGGCAGGGTAGATTGAACCCGGTTCGCCATCAGAACCTGCCTGTTTATTCCAGTATTCTAAAAATGCTTCCGGACTTATATTTCCGCTTTTGCCTTCTGCTGTAGGAGGGAGCCCCCATTGCGCATAAGGCATGGCACCTGAATCGAACCATACATCAATCAGATCCGTCTCACGAATCATTTTCTTGCCTGATTTGGAAACAAGAATTACATCATCCACATAAGGACGATGCATATCATTGATCTCAAATGTTGCATCCATGAACCCGGCTAGCACAGCTTTTTTTATTTCTGTCCGCAGTTCCTCAACAGAACCAATACACTTTTCTTCAGCTCCGTCAATTGTTCTCCAGATGGGCAGGGGAGTACCCCAATATCTTGACCGTGAAAGATTCCAGTCCACCAGGTTTTCGAGCCAGTTTCCGAAACGGCCGGTTCCTGTTGACTCAGGTTTCCAGTTAATTGTCTTGTTCAGTTCAACCAGACGGTCTTTTACTGCTGTGGTTTTAATAAACCAGCTATCCAGGGGATAATATAAAATTGGCTTATCAGTACGCCAGCAATGCGGGTAACTGTGCTCGTATTTCTTAACGTCAAAAGCCTTATTGTCTTCCTTTAATTTGATTGCAATGAGCACATCAGTTGGTCTGAAATCAGGGTCTTTGCGTTCCTCATCACTGTAATATTCTTCCTTTACAAATCTTCCGGCAAAATCACTGACTTCATCAACAAAACGCCCCTGTTTATTGACAAGCGGAAGTTCATTTCCTTTTTCATCAGTAATCATTACCGATGGAACATTGTTCTCCCGGGCAGCCTTAAAGTCATCGGCACCAAAAATAGAAGCTGTATGCACAATGCCGGTACCATCTTCGGTAGTTACAAAGTCGGCAGAAATAACCCGGAATGCATTTTTCTCAAGATCAGCATTGCTCACATAATTCATGAGTTGATGATAACGAAGTCCGACAAGTTCAGAGCCCTTAAAATCAGCGACCTGATTCCATGGAATTACTTTATCTCCAGCCTTGTAATCATCAAGTGATAATTCTTTACTTTCCTCTTTAAAATATTTTGGAACAAGGTCCTTTGCCAGGATTACACTCACCGGTTTAAAGGTATATGGATTGAAAGTCCGGATCATAACATAGCTGATAGATGCTCCCACAGCCAATGCGCAGTTCGATGGCAAGGTCCATGGGGTAGTTGTCCATGCCAGTATAACGGTATCTTCTTCTGAATTCTCGAACAATTTAGCTAACAGAGGATGATCCTGATCCTTTTTTAAGTGGAACTGAGCAACAATGGAAGTATCCTTAATCATCTTGTAGGTGCCGGGCTGATTTAATTCATGAGAACTTAATCCGGTTCCTGCAGCAGGAGAGTAAGGCTGAACAGTATAACCTTTGTACAAAAGGCCTTTTTCATGAAACTGCTTTAGGATCCACCAAAGTGTTTCGATGTATTCATTTTCATAGGTGATGTACGGATTTTCGAGATCAACCCAATAACCCATTTTCTCGGTCAGTTCATTCCAAACATCAGTGTATTTCATCACTTCAGTCCGGCAGGCGGCATTGTAATTATCAACACTTATCGTTTTTCCAATATCATCTTTAGTAATTCCCAGCTTTTTTTCAACAGCCAGTTCAATTGGCAAACCATGGGTATCCCAACCTCCTTTGCGCTCCACACGATAACCTTTGAGGGTTTTATAACGACAGAAAATATCCTTGATGGATCGAGCCATGACATGATGTATTCCCGGCATCCCGTTTGCGGATGGAGGACCTTCATAAAAGATATAAGGTTTAGTAGCGGGCCGGTTGGAAATACTTTTATCGAATACCTGGTTTTGTTTCCAGTAATCTAAGATCTCTTTCCCGGTTTTTGATAAATCAAGTTGCTTATATTCTTTGTACATCTGTGCTTTAAACCTCAAAATTTAAGGATGCAAAGTTAAGAAATTTAAGCCTTAAAATGCAGATTTTTGAAATCATTAATCCTCGTTTGGTTGAACAGATTTCAAAATAAGTATTTTGTTTACCTTTGTATCACACTGATTTAATTCTATGGGAAATAAATACATGCGTCGCGGCCTTTGGTTAATCCTTATTGGAATTGCATTTAACTTTCTGGGATATTATCTGATGGAAGCAGATGAATTAAAGTATGGTTGGGAGATGGTCATCGGAACAGTAGCATTTGGCCTAGGTTTTTTGCTGGTGATTTATAGTTTAATCCGCAAAATGGACCGGAGTGCCCTGATGAAAGGACGTTCTGACTCAGAAGTATAGTTTGCGAAATTCTACTTGCTTGCGCATGCGTGTCGCGTGTGCTGTATTAAGGGAACGCGCGGTAGACACGCACCAGCGAGGGATAGAATTTTACCCATTTAGTATTAAACTTGACTGATTTTCTATTGTTTTAGAAAGCATTGTCTGCCTCTCTTCGGTCCTGCCAGTCCCGTGTTCTGCCGTAGTTTTTTGCAGCAGTTTAGTATATATCATGAAAATCCGTATTGCAAAAAAGCTACAGCTGCCACCCTGGTTTAATTAAAAATGGCATATGGTCCTTTTGCCGGGCTGTCCTTCCAGATGAAATACTGCTCCGGGTAAAATAAACCTTGCCGGAGGAGGTAGCTTCCGGCTATCCCTGATTTGATAAGAACGCAATTTCTTGCCGGAACTACCCCCGGAGGAAAGGGCTGAACCAGCCTATAACACACAGCTATTGCTTTCCAAAATCAATTAATGTGTCTCCAAAACCTTGCCTT